>DATLOH010000142.1:0-9601 GCA_035536375.1 Acidimicrobiales bacterium | reverse complement strand
CGATGTTCCACGGCGACGACGAGCGCGTCGATGTCGAGTCGCTGCGGCTGTCGACCGAGCTGTGGCAGGCACTGAGCCGTGACGTTCTCGGCGGCTGAGATGGCATCGACGTACAAGGCCGTGCTCTTCGACTTCGGCGGGGTCATCCTCTCGAGCCCGTTCGACGCGTTCGCCGAGTACGAGCGGGCCAACGGCCTGCCCGAGAACTTCCTGCGCACGATCAACGCGACGAACCACACGGAGAACGCGTGGGCGAAGCTCGAGCGCAGCGAGGTCGACATCGACGGGTTCGCTCCGCTGTTCGAAGCCGAAGCGCTCGCCGCCGGTCACCGAGTCGACGCCCGGGCGGTGCTCGCGCTGCTCGCCGGAGTGATTCGTCCCGAGATGGTGCGCGCTATCGACGTGATCCGGGACGCTGGTCTGGCGACCGCGTGCCTCACGAACAACTTCGTCGCATTCGACGACTTCTCAGAAGATGTGCGCGCCGAGGGACGCGACGCGGTGCTCGCCCGGTTCGACGTGATCATCGAGTCGAGCAAAGTCGGCCTACGCAAGCCCGATCCGAGGTTCTACGAGATCGCGTGCGAGGCGCTTGGCGTCGCGCCCCGCGATTGCGTGTTCCTCGACGATCTCGGCGTCAACCTCAAGCCCGCCCGCGCCATGGGGATGACCACGATAAAAGTGGACGATCCCGCCGTCGCTCTCGCGGAGCTCGCAACCGCGCTGGGATTCTCAGTCGCATGACGGTCGCCGACCAGAGCCCGCAGACCGGTCGCTTCTCCGACGCCGTACCGCGCCGCGCGTGGTATCCCGCGTGCCGCAGTCGCGACCTGCGCAGGAGTCGGCCGGTCTCGATCGAGTTCCTGGGCACGCCGCTCGTTGTCTTTCGCGACCGCCGCGGGGCCGCGGCGGTGCTCGTAGATCGATGCCCTCACCGCAACGCGCCGCTCTCGATGGGACGCGTCAAGAACGGCGAGCTGGAATGCCGCTACCACGGCTGGCGCTTCGACGGCAGTGGACGCTGCGTAGCGGTCCCGGGCATCGACTCGCCGGGCGAGCGCGCCGCCACAGGGCACGCCACGGTGGAACACGACGGCATCGTGTGGTTCTGGTCCGAAGCGGACTCGCCGGCGGAGGGTGAGCCGTACCGCCTGCCCGATCTCGGCCCGAAAGCCCGCGAAGTAGTGCTCACCTACGACATTGCCGCGACGATGCACTCCGCGATCGAGAACACCCTCGACGTGCCGCACACCGCATTCCTGCATCGCGGGTTCCTCCGCGGCGCCGCGCCCAACGAACTGACCGCCCGGCGCCAGCCCATCGCCGGCGGCGTCGAGGTGCAGTATCTCGGCGAGCCGTTCGGGATTGGTTTCCTGCGGCGCAAGGGGGGCACACCGCTCGAGCACTACGACCGATTTCTCATGCCCTGCATCGCCCAGGTCGAGTACCGGGCGGGGCCGTGGCTGCACATCGTCAACAGCGTCCTCCACTTGCCCCTTGACCGGTTTCGGACGCGGGCGTTCTTCGTGTTGCGGGCGACGAGCCAGCGCCTACCGACGCGGCTGGTGCAAACCGTTATCCGGGTGCAGGGCCCGAGGGTGGCGCGCCAGGACGTGCACGTCCTCGAGCAGCAGACCGCGACGATTCGGCGGTTCGGGGGCGAGCGTTACTCCTCCACCGACCTCGACCTGTTCGGGAACAGCGTGTACCGCCTCCTGCGTCACGGAGAGCAAGCCGACGACTCTCCCCCGCCCACCGTCGAACGCCGCGAAGTGGTGTTCCGCGCCTAGCTCAGCTTCCGAACTAGGTGGCGAGCGCGCGGTCGAAGAGGTCCTGCTGCTCGAGGACGTGGGCGGCGGCGGAGCCGGCGGCGGGGCTGCCGGACTCGACGCGGGTGACCTCGATCAGGGGGTAGTCGCCACCGAGAAGACGGGTGAGCTTGCCGCGCAGGTAGGTCCAGGCCCCCATGTTGCGCGGCTCCTCCTGGAGCCACACGACATCCTTCACGTTCGGATAGCTCGCGAGCACTTCGGCGATCTGCTCCTCGGGCCATGGGTAGAGCTGCTCGACGCGCACGACGGCAACCGGCGCACCCTTGCTGTCGCGTTCGGCCTGGAGCTGCACGGCGACCTTGCCGGTAGCGAACACCACACGCTCGGCTGACGCCTTGTCGATGGAGTCGTCCATGACCTCGAGGAAGCGGCCGTCGACAAGGCTCTCGATCGGCGAGTACGCCTCTTTGCGGCGGAGCAGCCACTTCGGGGTCATCACCACGAGCGGGACCAGCCGGTCGCGTCGGACCTGGCGGCGCAGAAGATGGAAATACTGACCGGCGGTCGTAGGGCTGGCGACCGTGATGTTGCCCTCGGCGCACAGCGTGAGGAAACGCTCGAGCCGCGCCGAGCTGTGCTCGGGGCCCTGGCCCTCGTAGCCGTGCGGCAGTAGCAACACGAGCCCGGACGTCTGCCCCCACTTGTCCTCGGCGGCGACGAGGAACTGGTCGATGATGATCTGCGCGCCGTTGCCGAAGTCGCCGAACTGGGCTTCCCATGCGACGAGCGCGTCCTTGTGGACGACCGAGTACCCGTACTCGAATCCGAGCGCGGCGTACTCCGACAGCAGCGAGTCGTAGATGAAGAACCGGCCCTGGCCGTCGCCGAGCGCGGACAACGGGACGTGCTCGCTGCCAGTCGAGTAGTCGACCAGCACCGCATGACGATGACTGAACGTGCCGCGCCGCGTGTCCTGCCCGGCCACCCGCACGTCGGTGCCCTCGGCCAACAGCGATCCGAAGGCGAGCGCCTCGCCAAGCGCCCAGTCCACCTGCCCGTCGGCATACAGCTTCGCCCGGGTTTCGAGCTGCTTGCCCAGCTTCGGGTGGACCGTGAACGCGCCCGGCGTCGTGTGCACCGCCGTCGCGACGCGGTCGAGAAGTTCGCGGTTGACGCCGGTGGGCGGCGACGAAAGGACGACAGTGGGCGGACGCACCGGCAATCGCGTGGGCTTCGGGGGCGAGCTCTGTCGTGTCTCGTCGAGGGCAACCTGGAGCCGCGCTGAGAAATCGTTAAGCGCCTGCTCGGCCTCCTCGATGGTGATGTCGCCACGCTTGACGAGCGCCTCGGTGTAGAGCTTGCGGACCGAACGATGGCGCTCGATCTGCTCGTACATCTGCGGCTGCGTGTAGGACGGCTCGTCACCTTCGTTATGACCGAAGCGGCGGTAGCACACCATGTCGATCACGACGTCCTTCTCGAACTCCTGCCGGAACGCGAACGCGAGGCGGGCAACTTTCACGCACGCCTCGGGGTCGTCGCCGTTTACATGGAAGATCGGCGCCTGGACCATCTTGGCGACATCGGTCGCGTAGACCGACGAGCGCGCCGACTCCGGCGACGTCGTGAACCCGACTTGGTTGTCGATAACGAGGTGCACAGTGCCGCCCGTGCGGTAGCCGGGAAGCATCGAGAGGTTGAGCGTCTCCGCAACGACGCCCTGACCGGCAAATGCGGCGTCACCGTGAATGAGCAGGCTCAGCACGCCGTACGGACCGGCGGCGCCGTTGAGGAGATCCTGCTTGGCGCGCACCATCCCCTCGACCACCGGGTCGACGGCCTCGAGGTGCGACGGATTCGACGCAAGTGTCAGGGGAATCTCGACGTTCGACGGGCCCACGAATTTGCCGTGCGCGCCCTTGTGGTACTTCACGTCGCCCGAGCCCTGCACGGTGTCGGGATCAAGGTCGCCCTCGAACTCCTTGAACAGCTCGCGGTAGCTCTTGCCGATGACGTTGGCGAGCACGTTGAGCCGTCCACGGTGCGCCATGCCGATGACGACCTCGGCACAGCCTTCGGCGGCCGCGCTGTCGATGACCTTCTCGAGCAGCGGGATCGCGGACTCGCCGCCTTCGAGCCCGAAGCGCTTCTGGCCGACGTACTTCGTGTGCAGGAACTTCTCGAACGCCTCGGCGGCATTCAGCCTCGACAGGATCCACCGCTGCTCGTCGGCGTCTGCGCCTGTCGCAACTCCCTCTACCTGATCCTGGATCCACCGCTTCTGGTCGGGCTCCTGGATGTGCATGTACTCGACACCGATGGTGCGGCAATAGGCGTCGCGCAGGATGCCAAGGATCTCACCGAGCGTCATCACCTCGCGGCCGGCGAGGCCGTCGGCGTAGAACTCGCGATCAAGGTCCCAGATGGTCAGCCCATACGTGGCGGGATCGAGCTCCGGGTGGGTGTGCGGCTCCTTGGCCGCAAGTGGATCGAGGTCGGCGATCAAGTGCCCGCGCACGCGGTACATGTTGATCAGGGTCTGGACGTGGACCTGCTTGGCGAGCTGCGCCTTCTCCTCGTCCACCGCGTTCGTGTCGCGGCGCCAGCGCACCGGCTCGTAGGGCACGCCCATCGAGCGGAACACCTCGTCGTAGAAGCCTTCTTCGCCGAGGAGGAGCTTGTGCACCCACGCAAGGAACTCGCCCGACTCGGCGCCCTGGATGATCCGGTGGTCGTAGGTCGACGTCAGCGTGATCACCTTGCTGATGCCGAGCTGAGCGACCGTGCGCGGGTCGGCGGCTTGGTACTCGGCCGGATAGTCGAGCGCGCCCACCCCGATGATCGCTCCCTGGCCGGGCATGAGGCGAGGAACCGAGTGCACCGTGCCGATGGTTCCCGGGTTGGTCAGCGTGACCGTGACCCCTGCGAAATCGTCGACTCCGATCTTGTTCGTGCGCACCTTGCGAATCAGCTCTTCGTAGTGCTGCCAGAAGTTGCGAAAATCCAGCGTGTCGGCGTCGCGGATCGACGGGACGAGCAAGGTGTGTGACCCATCGCTCTTTGTGACGTCAACCGCCAGCCCCAGGCCCACGCGCTCGTGGCGAACCACCTTCGGTGTGTCCCCGGCGACGAAGGACGCGTTGAGCGCGGGCATCTTCGCCAGCGCACGCACAACCGCGAAACCGATGAGATGCGTGAAGCTGACCTTGCCGCCGCGCGTGCGACCGAGATGGTTGTTGAGGATGCGGCGGTTGACCTCCAGCAGCTTTGCGGGCACCACACGGGCGCTCGTGGCCGTGGGGACCGTGAGGCTCGCCTCCATGTTGGCGACGATGCGGGCCGCTGCTCCGCGGATTGGCGCGCCCTCGGTCTCAACCGCCGGAGCCGCTGGTGGCGCCGGCGCGGCATCGGCAACTTTGGGCGCCGCAACCGGCTTCTTCGGAGCGTCTGCGGGATCAGGGACCGGTGACGCTTCGGGCAACGCGGGGGCCTCATGCATCAACCCAGTCGCCGGATCGGCCGGGGGCGCGCCGTTGCCCTCCTGGCGGTAGTCGGCGAAGAAGTCCTGCCAGCTCTCGCTCACCGACGACGGGTCGCGCCGGTACGAGTCGTACATCTCGTCTACGAGCCAGTCGTTCGGGCCGAAGGTTGGGGAAGCGTCGTCAGCCATCGGAACCGATCCTACCTAGGCCCTTACCGCCCCCCACTACCCTCAAAGCCCTCATGGCCCCGCAATTCATCTACACAATGCATCGCGTCAGCCGCGTGCACCCCCCGGACAAGCAGGTCCTCACCGACATCTCGCTCTCCTTCTACCCGGGCGCCAAGATCGGCGTGCTCGGCGGAAACGGAGCCGGCAAGTCCTCGCTGCTGCGCATCATGGCGGGCATCGACGACGGCTACTCGGGCGACGCGCGCCTCACCCCCGGCACCTCCGTCGGATGGCTGCCGCAGGAGCCACAGCTCGATCCGAACAAGGACGTCGCCGGTAACGTCGCGGACGGGGTCGGCGAGGCAGTAGCGCTGCTGGCCCGATTCAACGCCGTATGCGAGGCCATGGGCGACCCTGACGCCGATCTCGACGCGCTGCTCGCCGAGCAGGCCGATCTCCAGGACAAGCTCGATGCCTCGAACGGGTGGGACCTCGAGCGCACGCTCGAGGTGGCCATGGACGCGTTGCGCCTGCCGCCGGGCGACGCCGACGTCACGAAGCTCTCCGGTGGTGAGCGCCGCCGCGTGGCGCTGTGTCGCCTGCTGCTCCAGCATCCTGACCTGCTGCTCCTCGACGAGCCGACGAACCACCTCGACGCCGAATCCGTTGCGTGGCTCGAACGGTTCCTGCACGACTACGCGGGCACGGTCATCGCCGTGACCCACGACCGCTATTTCCTCGACAACGTCGCCGGTTGGATCCTCGAACTCGATCGTGGCCGCGGCATCCCGTGGGAGGGCAACTACTCGTCGTGGCTCGAGCAGAAGCAGGCGCGGCTCGCGGCCGAGGAACGCGCCGACCAAGTGCGGCAACGGACGCTGCAACGCGAGCTCGAGTGGATTCGGATGGCTCCGAAGGCTCGCCAGGCAAAGGGCAAGGCGCGCATCACCGCGTACGAATCCCTGGCCGCCGAGGCCGAAGCGTCCGCCGGCCGGCAGGAAAAGGTCGAGATCAGCATTCCTCCCGGTCCCCGGCTGGGCGACGTCGTCGTCGAAGTCGACGGCCTCGTGAAGGCTTACGGTGACCGGCTGCTGATCGACGGGCTGACCTTCTCCCTGCCGCGGGGCGGCATCGTCGGCGTCATCGGTCCGAACGGGGCCGGGAAGACAACGCTCTTTCGCATGATCACCGGCCAGGAGGAGCCCGACGCCGGTTCGTTGCGCGTCGGCGAGACCGTGCAACTCGCGCACGTCGACCAGAGCCGCGACACGCTCAACCCCGACAGCACGGTGTTCGAGGAGATCGCCGAAGGCCTCGACCACATTGTGGTCGGCAACCGCGAGATGCATAGCCGAGCGTGGGTGGCAAGCTTCGGCTTCACCGGGAGCGATCAACAAAAGCGCGTGGGTGACCTCAGCGGAGGCGAACGCAACCGCGTACAGCTCGCGAAGGTCATGCGCTCCGGCGGCAACCTCATCCTGCTCGACGAGCCGACCAACGATCTCGACGTCGACACGTTGCGGGCGCTCGAGGAAGGACTTTTGTCGTTCCCGGGTTGTGCGGTCGTGATCAGCCACGATCGGTGGTTCCTCGATCGCATCGCCACCCACGTGCTCGCCTTCGAGGGCGACTCGGAGGTCGTGTGGTTCGAGGGCAGCTACAGCGACTACGAGGCCGATCGCCGCAAGCGTGTCGGCGGCGACGCCGATACGCCGCACCGCATCAAGTACAAGCCGCTCGTCCGGAGCTGAGCGTGCTGTCCGCGTCGGTCGTGCGGCGCATCGCGCTGGCCGTCTGCGCGCTGTCGATCGCCGGGATGATCGCGTCGTCGATCGCCGACAGCACGGGCGCAGCACTCGTGTTCGGGATGGTCGCGGCCGTCGTCAGCATCGTGTCGATCGTCGCAACCGCGGTGGCGCCGGGCCCGCGGCCGGCGACCGCCGAGGACGAGGCGGTTCGGGTGGAGGGCCTGGTCCAGGACGTCGTCGCGCAGGGCGCCGAGGAACCGCTGGTCCGGTCGCTCGTGCGGGCGGCCGTCCGCCTCGGCCGCGCCAGCGATCGCTGAGGGGACGCGTTAAAGCGCCGGGACCCGGAGCGCGGCGGACGCTCAACGGATCCCGACGCCACCACGAGCGAACGCCTCTTAAGGGCCGCTGTCAAGTCAACATTTCCCGCTACGCTCCCCGGCGATGTCGAAGAGTCGCGCTGCGAGCCGCTCGATCGAGCCCGGCAACTCCGCCGTCTGTATGCATTGCGGCGAGCCGGTCAAGTTCCAGGCGCGTGTCCAAGGCCGCCAAGTCATCGCCAATGTGTACGAAGGCGATCAATGGTCGCGAGTCGAGCATTTCCATCAGGACTGCTACGAGGCGGCGGGCAAGCCCTACGGCGAGGCTGCTTCCTGAGGGTCGGTACCGTGGGGTGCGCATGCGCACACGGGTGACCAAGAGCTTCGGCTTCGAAGCCGCCCACAAGCTCGACTGGCACCAGGGCGCCTGCCGCAACCTGCACGGGCATAGTTACCGCCTCGAGGTCAGCGTCGAAGGTGATCTCGACGGCAACGGCATCGTGGTCGACTTCTCGGATCTTTCGGCGATCGTGCGCCGCGAGGTCATCGATCGCTTCGACCACACCTACCTCAACGACGCGCTGGAGAACCCGACGGCCGAGCTCATCGCCCACGAAATCTGGGCTCGGCTAGACGCCGCCGGCCTGAACCTGATTCGTCTCCGTCTCTGGGAGACCGCCGACAGCTCTGTCGAGATCGCCCGGTGACCCGCGGCGCGGTGGTCGTGCTGTCCGGAGGCCTGGACTCGACGGTGTGCCTCGCCCGTGCCGTCCGGGACCACGAGCCCGTCGTCGCGTTCACGGTGGACTACGGGCAGCGCCACCGGATCGAGCTCGAACGCGCCACCGCCGTCGCCGCCCACTACGGCGTGGAGCATGTCGTCCAGCGCCTCGATCTCGCATCGTGGGGCGGCTCGGCGCTGACTGACCCCAAACTCGCGGTACCAACAGCCAGCGAGGCCGCCGCCGGCCCCGAGATCCCGGTTACGTACGTCCCGGGGCGCAACCTCATCTTCCTCTCACTCGCGGTCGCGTTCGCTGAGGTCCGAGACGTCGCGGCCGTCTACCTCGGCGTGAACGCGCTCGACTACTCGGGTTATCCGGATTGCCGGCCCGAGTTCGTCGACAGCTTCAGAAACACGGCGGCGCTCGCGCTGCGACGCGGCGTTGACGGCGACGCCGTCGACATCGTGACGCCGCTCGTGCAGCTCAGCAAGGCGGACATCGTCCGCCTTGGCGTGACCCTCCAAGCGCCGTTGCACCTGACGTGGTCGTGCTACCGGGGCGACCGATCGCCATGCGATGACTGTGACGCGTGCTCGCTGCGGGCCAAGGGGTTCGCCGAGGCTGGCATCGCCGACCCCGCGCCCCGGGGGTGAGGTGACCGCCGACCCGCCGCTCGTAGTGAACGAGGTCTTCGGACCGACGATCCAGGGGGAAGGACCGGCCGCAGGTCGTCGTTGTGCGTTCTTGCGCCTCGGCCGCTGCAACCTGTCGTGCGCGTGGTGTGATACCCCGCACTCGTGGGACTGGTCGCGCCATGACCCGGCGACCGAGCTCGTCGAACGCACGACCGAGTCCGTGTTCGATGAGATCGCGTCGATGCGCGTCGACATGGTCGTCGTCACGGGCGGCGAGCCGCTCTTGCAGTGGCGCCGCCTGCCTCCGCTCTTTCGTGCATGTCGCTCTGCGGGATGGGAGGTGCACGTGGAGACTGCGGGCACCCTGCCGTGGATCGGGCCGACCGATCTCGTGACGCAGTGGGTCGTCTCGCCGAAGCTGGCCAACTCCCAGATGCCGCTCGAGCGTCGTTATCGCCCCGCGGTTCTCGCCGGGTTCGTGGCTGCGCGTGCGGCGTTCAAGTTCGTCGTCACCTCGCCCGCCGACCTCGACGAGATCGCGGGCATCGTCACGGAGGTGAACATCCCCCCGCGATCGGTCTGGATAATGCCCGAGGGCACCGATCGCGATCGGGTCGTGCGCAGGACAGCCGCATTGGCGGACGCGGCCATCGCGCGTGGGTGGAACCTTACGACCCGCCTGCACGTAATCGCCTGGGGCGCGCAGCGCGGTCGCTGAGATCGTCGAGCAGCGCGAGGACGGGGGCGACCTG
>DATLOH010000141.1:0-5614 GCA_035536375.1 Acidimicrobiales bacterium | reverse complement strand
GCTCCCCCCGAACCGCCGCCGCCTTGTGGGCCGGCAGTTCTCGCGGGGCGTGTAAACGCGAATGTGGCCGCTGCAAACGCAGCGGCCACAATCGGATTCGGTGAGGTTGGTTACGCGGTGCGCCTCCGCCGGGTGGCGAGCACCAGCAGGTAACCAAGGCCGACCAGGCCGACGCCCAGCGGCGCCCACTGGAGGGCGAACGTGCCCGTGCGGGCGAGACCGCTCCGGGTGGTCGTGCTGCCGGCAGGCACCGTACGGAAGACGGCGGTCACGGTGCGCGACGCGCCGTTGGTGCCTGTGCCCCGCACGGTGATGGTGTGCGTGAAGCCGAGCGGCTTGGTCGGATAGAGGCGGCCGTTGACTCGGATGCGCACCTGGCGCACGCTCTGAGCGAAGTTCGTTGCGGCCAGCGGACGGTTCGTGCCAAGAGCGGTGCCTGCGAATGTCAGCTCGACGCTCTTGGTGACGCAGTTGTTGATGCCCGCCTGCTGCGTGTCGCCCTGGCTCTCGTCCACGGTCGACTCGGTCTGGCCGATGAACTGGCAGAACGAGATGTCGAACGTGCTCGGCACAGGCTTCGCGCCGAGATCCTGGAACGCAGAGGTTCCTGGGCCGATGGTCGTCGTCGGCGAACCCGGATACGGGGGCGCCGTGGTCGTTTGCGCGACCGCGTCGCTGGCGGTCAGGCCGGCGGCGATAAAACCGACAGCCAGCAAAAGCTTACGCATTTGGGAAAATCCTCCCGATCGTGGGTTCGCAAGAGACTAACGCCCCATGAAGTGGGCGTACAGCATTCTCCTATACCCGCTAGCTCGCACTTGACAACTTCCACTTCAGATCAAGCGTGCGATCCCAGTCCTTCGCAACGTTCGGAGCTGTTGCGATGCGTCTGCCGATGCCCGATACCGAGATCGAGATTTCTGCCGGCTCGAGCCGAGGCTGAGGCACAAAACGCAGCCGGAGCACACCCTCCTGTACTGCTTGCGGTATCACGGTAGTAAACGAGAGTTCCTTGGTTTGGCCGGCGGGAACGTCGATCGCACCCCAGCTCAAATTGAGCCCCGAGTCCTCGGCGCTGTTGAGTTGGTCGCTCCCACGCGGCCCCCAGAAATACGTCCGCGCCTTGTAAAGGCCCGGTGTGAACTGCACGATCTTGTCCGGGCCGAACTGAAAACTGGGCGGCGTTGGCACCGGAGCGGTGTTCGGAATGGTGACGGTTGCGCGCACGACAGCAGCGTCGTCGGGCGTCACGGAGACGTCGAAGGTGATCTTCGGGCGGACGAAGTAGTCGAGCTTTGTGGCGGTTCCGTTCTGTACCGAGACGTGAATCGTGCGTTCCGGGTGCTGCGCCCCGGGCCCGCCGGCGAGACCGGCGGCTACGAACGCTTTCTGTTCCGAAGCCTTGACGCTTGTCACGCGAAGGTGGCCGCCGGCCGCCGCGCGTCCAAGCGCGTCGGCAAGACCAGCGGCGTCGACCGCGGAGTTCTGGAGCCGCTCGGTCACGGCGGCGGCCACGTCGGCGAGACGTTCGCGGCGGTCGCTCTGGTCCAGCGTGCGGTCGGCCGCGTACAGGTCGTTGAGCAGAACGCGCCCGGCGTTCTCGCGGTTTATCGGTTCCGGGATGCCGGGGATCGTCACCGGGCCGGTCACGCCGAGGATCTCGGCAAGCGCAGGGACATCGAGCGCGATCACGCCGTCAACTGCTTCGCCTGTTGCCTGGCGATACATCGAGATCATTGCCCGGCCGCTGAGCTCGGAGTCGGCAAAAGCGTTGACCGACTGCCATAGCTGAAGCGGCGCGAGTGATCCGAAGACCGACTGCGTGCCCGGCGACAGCGTGATGTCCGAGATAGGCCGAGCGAGCTCGATTTCGGTGACCCGTCCTCGCCGCGCAAGGTTCAACCGGCCATCAGCGGTCTCGGCGACCGCGTACTGGAGCACCATGCCCTGGTCGCGCATCTCTGCGTTGTTCTGCAGCGCGACGAAGAACCGGCGCGGCCCGTCTGCTCCCAGCAGCCCCGCGGTTGCGCGGAGCGTGCCTGCGCCGGTGCTCAGGCGGTGGCCGGCGTCGGCTACCTCGCGGTCGAGATCGCGTGTCGCCTTTGCCACAAGCCCCCACTGGCCTGAGGCGTGCGCGCGCGGAAGCGCTTGTATACGTGTTGCCGCTGCTTTGGCGTCGTCGGCGAACCGCACCAGCGCGGCGACGTCGACCGCGCCGCCGCGCAATGCGATGGCATCTGCGTTGCGGTCGGCTTCGGCCGCCAGACCTGCCGCCACCGCTGACGCTTCGGCGGCGATGTCCGCCGACCGCACGAGCCCGGTCCGCTGCGTTGACAGGCCGGGGACCAGCCCGGCGATCTGGAGGGGAAGCGATCCGCGGAGACGGTCACGCGCTCGGGCTGTTCGTTTCACTGCGTCGGCCGTCGACGCCCTGAGAGCCGCACGTCCTTCTACGCCCTGCGCCCGACCTAGGTCTCTTGCCACGCTTTGCAGATCGGCGCGTGCGATCAGAAGGTCAGCGCGCGCCGATCGCAGCTGGAGCGCCCCGACGAGTGCGCAGGCCAGCATGAGGCCCGCCGCCGCGAGAAGCCCAAGGCGTAGCCGGCGATCGTTTGTCGACCGGCGCCGACGCGCTTTTCGGCGGCTGCGTCGCCTTCTCTTCGAGAAAGGGTTGCGATCTCTGGCCGTCAGTCGGGCCAGCCGCCGTTCAGTGCGGCTTGGCCGTGGTGTCACGCGGCTCGATCATGGTCGACGCATCGGCGGGCAGACGCAACAGGGCGATCAACATTGCAATTGCGAGCAGCGCGGCCGGCACGATGACCGGTGCTGGCGCGACCACACCGCGCCCGACCGCGAGACCGAGGGACACGCAGAGGGCGGTCACGAGGGCGATGGAGCTTGCCACGGCGCGCGTGCTCAGGCCGAGGCGCAACAGACGGTGGGAAGTGTGGTCGGTGCCGCCTACGTAGATCGGAACCCCACGTTGAACCCGCGAGATGACGACCAGCGCGGTGTCGAAAAGCGCGGGGGCCGTCAACAAGACGACTGCGACCACGCTCGCAGAGTGCGGCACGGGGAAGCGCAACTTCAAAGCGATGACGGCGAGGAGATACCCGACGGGAAGCGCACCGGCGTCGCCCAGGAAGATCCTGGCCGGGTGCCAGTTGAACACCAAGAACGCGAGGCACGATCCCGCCACGACCGCCGCAAGACCGCCCACGAGCACCTGGCCAGCGAGACCCGCGGCGATCATCAGCGCAGTGGCGGTCACGGTGGCCACACCGGTGGCAGCGCCGTCCATGTTGTCGACAAGGTTGAACGCGTTCGTCACGACGACGAGCCACACGATCGTGACGAAAAAGTCGAGCGGATCGCCGAAGAGGTTGACTTTCGCACCGGCGGCGGCGGCGAGGCCGGCCGCCCCGACCTCGGCCAGCAGGCGCGGCGCCGGGCGCAGGTTGCGCATGTCGTCGAGGAGGCCAACCAGGCCCAGCACAAGTGCGCCGGCCATTATCACTGCGGCCTCTGCCTCCCACTTGCCGACGAACGGCGTCGAGAGGCATGCGATCAGCATGATGGCGACGCCGCCGAGGTATGGAGTCGGACGAGTGTGCAGGCGGTCTTCGCGCGGCGCGGCGGTGAGCCCAGAGGAAATCGCGACGCGCTGCACGAGAGGGGTGACCATGAGGGTGCCGACGAACGACGCCAACCCGAGTAGCAGCACGCGTGATGTGAACAAGAGGAGGTCTTCCGGCGGGGTGGATCACAACGCTACAGCGCTCCCTACAGTCTTCCCGTGAATCTTCCCGTGATGCCCCCGGTAGCGCCGATGCTCGCAAAGAGCATGCCGACGATTCCCGTCGGAGACGAATGGCGCTACGAACCGAAATGGGACGGTTTCCGGTCGATCATCTTTCGCGATGGCGACGAGATAGAGATCGGGAGTCGCAACACGAAGCCGCTCACGCGGTACTTCCCTGAGGTCGTCGACGCGGTGAAGGGCGCGTTTCCCGCAAAGGGCGTCTTCGATGGCGAGCTTGTCGTGATGGATTCGAGCGGGAAGCTCGAGTTCGACCTCCTCAGCCAGCGCATTCACCCGGCGGTGTCACGCGTGGGACGGCTGTCGAAGGAGCTGCCCGCGGTGTTTGTCGCCTTCGACGCGCTAGCCGTCGGCGATGACGATCTTCGCGGGCGGCCGTTCGACGACCGACGCGCCGTGCTGGTGGACGCCCTCGGCGGGGGATCGCGCGGGGTCTACGTGACGCCGCTGACACTCGACCCCGAAGAGGCCGACGACTGGTTCCACCGATGGGAGGGCGCCGGCCTCGACGGCGTCGTCGCCAAGCGTGCCGACGGCCCTTACCGGGAGAACGAGCGCGTCATGGCGAAGATCAAGCACGAGCGCACCATGGACTGTGTCGTCGGTGGCTTTCGCTGGCACAAGTCGGGGGAGGGTGTCGTCGGCTCCCTGCTCCTCGGCCTGTACGACCAGACAGGCAGCCTCCACCACGTCGGCGTCGCCGGGGCTTTCTCGGCGGCGCGCCGCCGCGACATGGTCGCCGAGCTTGAGCCGTATCTGCTCCCGTCGGGGGAGGACCACCCGTGGAAGGAGTGGTCCGACCTGGTCGCGTCGGGCGGAACCGAATCGAAGCCGATCGGCAATCGCTGGAACTCCGGTAAGGACATGTCCTGGATCCCCCTGCGCATCGCGCTCGTCGTCGAGGTCGCGTATGGACACTTCCAAGGCGAACGTGTCCGCCATGCCACCTCGTTCAAGCGCTTCCGCTTCGATCGCACACCGGAGTCGTGCACCTACGACCAGATCGTCACGCCCGAACTGGTGCCGGTCTCAGAGGTCCTCGCCCGCGGCCTTATCGACTAGTGCTCACCAGGGTGTGCGGTGACCGGCGGTGCGGGTCCTGTCGCCGAGGCTTCCCACGGTGCTCACTACACCGCCGAGCGCCTTTCCCCCCATTGCTCGCTGCGCTCGCTCGGGTCCGGTCGCTCGCCGGTTCCGTTGCGCTCCGCGGGAGCCCTCCTCGGCGCCACCCGCACCGCCTCCCGTGTGAGTGCGACTGCTCGGGGGCTTGGGCGGGTACCGCCGTGCCATGGCTATCGATGTTCGACGCAACGACGATTTGAGCCGCTACGAGCTCCTGGTTGACGACGAGCTTGCCGGTATTGCTGACTACCGCGTCGAGGGCGACACGCTCGTTTTTCCGCACACTGAAATCAACCCGCGGATGCGTGGAAGAGGTCTTGGTGAACAGCTCGTCCGTGGCGCACTCGATGACGTGCAACGCCGAGGCGCGAAGGTGCAGCCGCGGTGCTCGTTCGTCAAGGAGTTCATCCAGCACAACCCGGAATACGCCGAGCTCGCGCAGTAGCACTAGGCGGTGCGGGTGGCGCCTCGGCGACAGGACCCGCACCGCCGGTCACCGAAGGCAGGCCTGGCGAGAGCTAGTCCTCCTGTTTTGCTCGGCTCGGGGCCACGCGGGGTGGTTCGTTCGGTTGCTTGGGGTACACGGGGGGCCAGGGTGCGTCCATGAGGCCGCCGGCGAGATCGGCTTGGGAACGGGCGATCAACGGGGTGATGTCCTGCGGGTTGTCGTAC
>DATLOH010000140.1:0-14254 GCA_035536375.1 Acidimicrobiales bacterium | reverse complement strand
GGTCTGCAGGCGCACGGTCTCGGACACGACCACGACGAGACGCAAACGCCCGCTGAGGCGATTCGGGTCGAGCGGATCGTTGACGACAATCGACGCGGCATCGACGACGGCCACGTCGAGAGCGCCACTCTTGAGCTGGCGCTCAGCCAGCGCAACCGACTCGACAGGTCGCGCCCGAACTTCGCCGCCGACGGCATCGCCCACGCCTTCGATCGCGCTGATTAGCGCGGGTGTGGCGTGGCCGACCAGGCCGACGTCGTACACGGGTGGTTCGTCATCACTGAGCAGGGACGGCACCACGAGAAGGGCTGCGACGACGACGCCGCTGATGATGGTGGAGATGCGGAAGACCTTGGACCGCAGCCGCTCGCGGATCTCCCGCCCGGCTACGAGGCGCACGCCCGCCCAATGCGTCACGAGGACACCGCCTCGCGAAAGACCTCCGAGAGCCGGCGCTGCTCGAAGCTGAAGTGGGCGATAGCACCCGCCCGTTGCGCCGCCGCGAGGACCGCCTGGGGGTCGGTGCCGCCCTCGAGCATCAAGCGCAGGCGCCCGTTCTCGTTCTCTGACACGGCGACGCCCTCCATCGCCACCGCCCATGCTCCAGCGCGGTCGCCCACTACCTCGACCACGAGGCGGGGCACCCCGCCACGGCGCAATTCGTCGAGAGTCCCGCTGGCCACGACGCGCCCGGCACTGGCGATCGCCGCGGTCTCGCAGTAGTCCTCGACCAGATCGAGCTGATGGCTCGAGAAGATCACTGCGACGCCCCGGCTGGCCGCTTCGCGCAAGATCGCACCGACGTTCTCGATGGAGATCGGATCAAGCCCGCTGAAGGGCTCGTCGAGCACCAGCAGCTCGGGGTCGTGGACGAAGGCCGCCGCCAACTGGACGCGCTGTTGGTTGCCGAGGGACAACTCGTCGAGTCGGTCGTCAATGCGGTGGGCGAGCCCTAGGCGATCCAGCCAAGCTGCGCTGGCCGCGCCGGCCGCCGACCGACTGGCGCCGTGAAGACGCCCGATATAGGTGAGCTGCTCACCGATCTTCATTCCCCCGTACAGCCCTCGCTCCTCGGGGAGGTAGCCGAAGCGCTGTCGGACCGTTGCGTCGATCGGCTGTCCCTGCCACCGCACGGTGCCTTCGTCGGGCTCCGATATGCCGAGGATCGACCGCAGCGCAGTGGTCTTACCCGACCCGTTCGGGCCCAGGAAACCAAGCACCTGCCCGGGGCCGACGTGGAGCGAGAGTCCGTCGAGCGCAACGACGTCGCCGAACTTCCGTACGAGTCCGTCGACTTCCAGCACGGCGCCGAACCCTAGGTGGCGCACCAGACCGGTCCCGACTTTGCGCGCAGGGCTGCGCCAGAGCTGCACATTCGCGCGAAAAGTGCAGGTCAGCGGCAAGTTTGCGCGGGTCTGTAACCGCACGGCCGGGTATGCAGTCAGAGGATCTATGGCGGAAACCTCTTCTTTGACGTTGCCTGCATCCGAAACGCTCGTCGGCCGGCTCGTGGCCGCTTCCGAGCGCCCGAGCACCGTGCGGTTTGTCAACGGTGACTCCGTCGAGACGGCGTCGTGGTCCGAATTACTCGACGACGCTCGCCGCTGGGCGCACGTCCTGACGCACCGGGGCGTCGGGCCGGGGCGCCATGTGGCGATCCTTGGCACCACGAGCCGGCAGCTCGTCACCACCCTCGAGGCGACATGGGTAGCCGGCGCTACTGCCATGGTGCTCCCGCTTCCTATGCGCCTCGGCTCCGTCGAAGAATTCGTGTCCCAGACACGAGCGCGGGTGCTGGCGTCCGACACCGCACTCCTGGTCATCGACGAATCGCTGGCGGCGTTCTACGAGCCTTCGCCGGACGACCCGCCGATCGTCACCATGAAAGAGATCGACCTCGAAGCGGCACGCGTCCATCCCGACGCGCACGACATCCCCCTGATCGACCCAGGTTCGCTGGCAGTCCTGCAGTTCACGAGCGGGTCGACAGCCGATCCCAAAGGCGTGATGCTGCCGCACCGGACGATCGTCGCCAACCTCGACGGGGTGTGTTCGGCCGGCCAAGTCGACATCGAGCGCGACGTCGCTGTGTCGTGGCTCCCGCTGTACCACGACATGGGTCTCATCGGTTTGCTGACACTGACGATGATCAACGGCGTCGATCTCGTCCTCGCCCCTCCGCAAGACTTTCTCGCCGCACCACTGCGGTGGATGGAATGGATCTCGGCCTTCGGCGGGACAGCGACTGCGGGCCCGAACTTCTCCTACGCCCTTGCGGCACGCGCGCTCAAGCGGGCCGAGAACCTCGACCTGTCCACGCTGCGTCTAGCGCTCAACGGTGCCGAGCCCATCGAGGCCCGTACGGTGAACGCGTTCGTGGAGGCGGGCGCCCGCTTCGGCATGTCACCCGGCGCAATGTTCCCTGCCTTCGGCATGGCTGAACTGGCGATCGGCGGGACGTTCCCCGTGCCCGGGACCGGCCTTCGTACCGATACCGTCGACAAGTACGAGATCGAGTCGAACAGCTATGCGGCTCCGGTGGACGCCACCTCTGAGGGCGCACAGTCCTTCGCCCGGCTCGGATGGGCGCTGCCCGGGCTCGAGCTGCGGATCACCGACCCGCAGACGGGGGCAGTGCTCGGCGAGCGCGAGGTCGGCGAGCTCGAGATCAAGGGCACGTCGGTGACTCCGGGGTACTACAAGCGCATCGACGCCACCGAGGCAGTGTTCCGCGGTGAATGGCTTCGCACCGGTGATCTCGCCTATCTCGTCGAAGGCGAACTCGTTGTCTGCGGGCGCATCAAGGACGTCATTATCGTCGGCGGGCGCAACGTCTTCCCCGAGGACATCGAGCGCGCCGCGTCCGACGTCGACGGAGTTCGCCCCGGCAACGTGATCGCGTTCGGCGTCACCGGCACGCGCGGTCGTGAGCGGCTCGTCGTCGTGGCCGAAACCAAGTCGATCGACCCGACGCCGCTGAAGGCCGAAGTCGCCCGGCGGGTGCGCGAGAGCGTCGGTCTGCCGACCGACGAGGTGGTCCTGGTTGGGCCGGGCACGCTGCCGAAGACCAGCTCCGGAAAGCTCCAGCGTTCCCTCTGCCGCACCCGCTACCTCGACGAAGAGCTCGTCCCCGTCTGAGCCGCAAGCAGTAGGGGGCTTTTCGGGGCTAGCCCGCTACCCGGAAGAGCCCCCCGTGGAGCTTTAGCCCTTCAGGGAGTCGACGATCGAGGCCCACGTCGCCGGGTCTTGCGCATACGGCGCATAGAAGCTGAGACGGTCGACGACGTCGCCGTAGCGCTCGCGTAGCGCGGGGGCGACATCAGCCGGTTCGGCCACGACTGCGAACGTCGACAGCATCTCGTCGTCGATCGCTTCGCCCATCTTCCCCCACTCGCCCTGCTTCGACAGCGAGTTCAACTCGGGCTGCAAATCGCCCCAGCCGTGCAGGTCGAGCACGCCCTTGTAGGCCGGCGTCGAGCCGTAGAACGCGATCTGGGCGCGTACCGCGCTGGCGGCGCGACTCATCTCTTCCTCGTCGTTTCCGGTCACTACGAACGCCGGGTACGACACCTCGAAGTCCTCACGCTTGCGCTGACCCGTGGCGAAGCCGCGCTCCAGAGCGGGAAGGGTGACCTCGCGCATGTAACGCTCGGTCGTAAACCCGTGTACGAGCATCCCGTCGCACACCTCGCCGCAGGTCTCAGTCATCTTGACGCCGACCGCGGCAAGGAAAACCTTCGGCGGACCGTACGGGTTGGGGCCGGGGTTGAAGAACGGGGTCATCAGCGTGTGGCGGTAGAACTCGCCCTGAAAGTCGAGCTTCGTGCCGTTGTGCCAGCAGTCCCAGATGGCGCGCATCGCGAGCACGAACTCGCGCATGCGCGGCGCCGGGTGCGACCACGGCATCGAGAACCGCTTCTCGATGTGGGGCTTGATCTGGCTTCCGAGGCCGAGGAGGAACCGCCCCTTCGAGAAGGTCTGAAGGTCGTTGGCCGTCGTGGCCGTGGTCATCGGGTTGCGGGCGAAGGCCACGGCGATGCCGGTGCCGAGTTGGATCCGCTCGGTCGCCTCTGCGGCCAACAGGATCGGCAGGAACGGGTCGTGGCCGGTCTCGATGCTCATCGCCCCGTCGTATCCCTCGGCCTCGAGCTTCTTCGCCGACGCGGCGACATCGCTCAGATCACGCCCGATCGTCAATCCACCATCGATCTTCATGTGGGTCCCTTCAGTTGTCGGGTTGCTCGCGGAGAAATCGCTCGAGCTCGGCGGCGAGCTCGTCACCGGAAGGCAGCGCCACGTTGAGAGTCGGCTCGTCGGCGTCGACCTGTGCTTCCAGTTGACCGATCAGGCTCAGGTGCTCGTCGCTGTTCGAGACAAGCTCGTCGATACGCGAGCGCGCCGCTGCGGCCTCTGCGTGGAGATCCCCGGAGTTGAGCGCAAGGCCGGCGGCCGACGCGAGACCGTCGATGAGCGAGGCGGCCGCAGCGGGATAGGGCGTCGCCGCCAAGTAGTGGGGCACACGCGCCCAGATGCCGACGGCAGGGACGCCAGCGTCGCCACACGCTCGTTCGAGGACCCCTTGGATCCCACACGGCACTTCGAGCGTTCCGCCGACGAAGCCAACCTTCTCGGCGAGCACGGCGTCCGACGCCGTCGAGGCCAGTCGCACGGCGCGCGTGTGGGGGACGGGCGCAGGGAACGCACCAAGGCCGACCACCATGCGCACGTCGTAGCTCTTCGCCAGTGCGGCAACCTCGGCGGTGAACTCGCGCCAGCGCATGTCTGGCTCCGGCCCGACAAGCAGCAACACGTCGTTGCCCGAACGATCGACTCCGGCGCGCAACTCGATCTCCGGCCAGCGCACGGCCCCGATGACTCCGTCGACGAGTTGCATCGTCGGTCGCCGCGCCCGGTAATCAATGAGTGCGTCTCCGTCGAACGTCGCGAATCGCTTCGAGGGGATTTGGTCGAGCAGCGCAGCACGCGCAAGCGCGGCCGCGCCACCGGCGTCGATCCACCCGTCGAGAAACACCACGAGCGTCGGCGCGCGCGGCACCACGTCGCGCTCGATCGAGACGAGCGGTGACACCTAGAGAGACGCCGCAGCTGAGCGGGATGCGTCGGCGAGGAGACCCACCTGCTGGGTGAAGCCTTCGAAGCCACTGCGGTCGCCGCCACCGGCACCGGCGGCGTAGCGCGTATAGACGCCCTCGAGAATGCAGGCGAGTTTCCAGTAGCCGAACGCAACGTAGAAATCGAGGTCGCTGGCGTCACGGCCGGCTTGCTGGGCGTACCGGGCGCGCAGCTCGGCGCGGTTTGGGAAACCTTCGAGCGCCGTAGGCGCGGCGCCGAGCGCGGAGTAGGTGTCGTCGGCGTCAGCCCAATAGACCATGAGCAACCCGACGTCGGCGAGCGGGTCGCCGAGCGTGCAGATCTCCCAGTCGAGCACTGCGGCCACAGATCCGTCCGCGGCGATCATGCAGTTGTCGAGGCGGTAGTCGCCGTGCACGATCGTCGCCGGCCCCTGCTCTGGAATTCGGGCCCGAAGGAACTCGTGCATCTCGTCGACGGCTGGGACGGATCGCCCGGTCTCCGCTGTCGACTGTTGGAATTGGCCGTACCAGCGCTTCAGCTGGCGCTCGATGTAGCCCTCCTTGCGAGCAAGGTCGCCGAGCCCTACCGCGTCGACGTCAACCGCGTGGATGGCGGCGAGCGTGTCCACGATCGATTCGCCGCACCGACGTCGTTGCGCGACGTCGAGCACCTTCTCGGCCGTCGGCGCGTCGCGGATCACCGTCCCGTCGACGAACGCCATCACGTAGAACGGCGCGCCATTGACCGCAGGGTCAGCACACAGTCCGATCGCCTCCGGAACGGGAACCGGCGTAGGTCCGAGGGCGGCGATGATCCGGTGCTCGCGGCTCATGTCGTGCGCAGTGGGCAGCACGTGGCTAGTGGGCGGACGACGGAGCGCCCACCGACCACCAGCCGCGTCGGTCACGGCGAACGTGAGATTCGAACGGCCTCCGGCGACGAGCTCGAAGTCAAGCGGCGCGACCGCGGCCGGGACGTGCTCGGCGAACCAGGCGGTGACACCCGCGACGTCGATGCCAACGAGATCGGCCATCGGGACAACATAGGTTGGGGGGATGCGCGATGTGACCGACGACAGCTTCGAGACCGACGTCATCGAGCGTTCACTTGCCGTCCCGGTGGTGGTCGATCTCTGGGCGCCCTGGTGTGGGCCCTGTCGGACGCTCGGACCTATTCTCGAAAAGGTGATCGGCGCCACCGAAGGGCGGGTCGAGCTGGCGAAGGTCGACATCGACCAGAACCCCCGCGTCAGCGCCACGTTCAAGGTGCAGTCGATCCCGGCGGTCTTTGCGCTCAAGGACAAGCGGGTCGCAGACAGCTTCATCGGGGCGCAAGGCGAGCCGTTCGTGCAGGCGTTCGTCGACCGGCTGGCGCCGCCGGCGAGCGAGGCCGACCTGCTCGCCGAGGCGGGCGACGAGGCGTCGCTGCGACGCGCATTGGATATCGAGCCTGGCCATCCGGGCGCGGTTGTCGCGCTCGCCGAGTTGCTCGTGGGTCAGGGCCAGACCGAGGAGGCACTCGCCCTGCTGGCACGCGTGCCGGAAACCGCCGACGTCCGGCGCGTCGCGGCGCTGGCCCGCACCGGCCCGGCGCCCGCGTCCGACGAGGTCGACGCCAAGCTCGAGGCGCTTCTCCCGAAGGTGAAAGGCGACGACGACGCACGCCAGGCGTTCGTCGACCTGCTCGAGGTGCTCGGTCCTGACGATCCGCGCACCGCCGCGTGGCGACGCCGCCTGACCACCGCCTTGTTCTGAGCGACACCTCGAGCCCAATGAGCAAGGGACGCGTCGTCATGGGGCTTTTGTTCTTCCCGCGCGGAGGGTCCGCGCAGGTGACGCGCTATCTCTCGATTGCGTTGGGCGATGCGGGGTGGGACGTGTCGCTCGTCGCCGGTTCGTTGGGCGTGGCAGGCGAAGAGACCCATGCGCCGACATTCTTCGGCGACACCGTCCTCCACTACCTCGACTTCACCGACGCGATGCGCGAGTTCGAAGCCGGCGGCAGCGCGGTCGATGCGAAGGTTCCGATGCACCCCTCGTACGAAGACCGGGACGGCGCCCCCGACGTGCTCCTCGCCGCTGTCTCTCCCGAGCTTGGCGGGCGCCACACGGCGGTATGGGAGGCGCCTTTCCGGGCTGCCGGAGCCGACGCCGTCGACGTGTTTCACCTCCATCACCTCACGCCGCAGCACGACACCGTCGAGCAGCAGTGGCCGACCACCCCAGTCGTCGCGCACCTGCACGGGACCGAGATCAAGTTCCTCGAAGAGGTCGAACGGCGCGCGGCGTTGGCGCACTCGCTCGGCTCGTCTCTGGCTGACATGGCCGACGTTGCGGGGACGGACTTTTCGGCGTCGAATCTCGACGAGGCGTCACGCGAACTCCTGATCAGCACGCGCTGGGAGCAGTGGCGACACGGAGAGTTCTGGCGTGACCGACTTCTCGCGCAGGCAGCGCGCGCTGACCACCTCGTTGTCGTGTCGCCGACCGACCGCGCCACCGCGGTCGAGATCCTCCGTACCGAACCCGAGTACGTCACCGACGTCCCGAACGGTGTCGATGTCGACCGATTCTGCCCGCGACCCATGGAGCCGGCTGAGCGCCGCGCGGTCTTTCGGCGCTGGCTGGTCGAGGACCCGCAGGGGTGGGATGAGACCGGCGCTCCCGGTTCGGTGGCGTATCGGGACGACGATCTCGACGCGCTCGTGGGACCTGAGGGCGACGGCACGGTGCTGATCTACGTCGGCCGCTTCACGCACGCGAAGCGCGTGCCGTCTCTGGTGCGCGCGTTCGCCCGCGCCCGACCGGAGTTCGAGAACCCGGCGTCGCTACTCATCTGGGGCGGTCATCCCGGGGAATGCGAAACCGAGCACCCCGTGACCGTCGCGCGGGAGGTCGGCACCGAGGGCATCTTCTTCGCCGGATGGCGCGGTCACGACGACCTGCCCGCTGCGCTAGCCGCGTGCGACGCGCTCGTGATGCCCTCGGTGAACGACTCGTTCCCGCAGACGCCGCTCGAAGCGATGGCCGTCGGCCTGCCGGTGCTTGCAACCCTGAGTGGGGGGTTTCCGTTCATGGTCAACGTCGACCCTGCGCAGCCGACCGGATGGCTCTTTCCCGCCGAGGACGAACCCGCCCTCGTCGCTGCGTTGGTCGAGGCCGTCAATCAACCTGCGGACCGCCTCGTGCGTGGTCGCAACGCGCTCGAGTACGCCCGCCGGACACTGTCATGGGGAAGCCGGGTGGCCGGGTTCGAAAACGCGTACGAGCGGGCTCGCGAGCGACGGGCTCGCCGGCTCTTGTAGCCACGCACCGGCCGACCTAGCCTGCATTCGCCCGCCACTTCCCCCTGGCGTCCTCCTGTGTCCAGAGGTTCCTGTGGCCGAGCTACCTCGCCCGTTGCCGCCGCCGACCTGGCGCGACCGCTGGGCCAGTGTCCTGCGGCAGCTGCAAGATGCACCACGCGGTTTATTTGTCGGCGCGCTCGGGGCGGTTGTCGCTGCCGCTGGAATCGGTGTCGGCCTGGCGCTCGCCGGCTCGCTCGCCCTCCCCGGGGGTGCGTCCGGACCGCCGCCCGAGCTCAGCATGCCGCGGGCCGACGCGGGCGCTCCGGAGTCGCCGGCAGGCGCGCCGACCACCACAACTGCGGCGGTCCTTCACGTTCACGCTGCCGGCGCAGTCGCACGCCCAGGTGTCGTGCAGGTCGCCGCAGGTTCCCGAGTTGCCGACGTAGTTGCCGCCGCCGGGGGAGCCACTAGCGAAGCCGACCTTGACCTGGTGAACCTTGCGGCACCCGTCACTGACGGTGAACGCGTCTACGTGCCGAAGCGCGGCGAGACCGTGGCCAGCCCTGCGCGAACGCAGGCGAACCAGAGCGCGCCGAGCGCGCCGGCAATTGTGAACTTGAACCAGGCCACGCTCGCCCAGCTCGAGTCGCTTCCCGGTGTCGGCCCCGCTACGGCACAGGCGATCCTCGACTACCGCACCCAACGGGGCCGGTTTCGTTCGGTCGACGATCTCCTCAACGTGCGCGGCATCGGTCCGGCGAAGCTCGAACAGATCCGCCCTCACGCACGCGTATGAACGTTCGGACGCTGCGTGACGGGCACGTCGTCGCCGTTGCGGCCGCCGCCGTATTCGGAGCGCTCTTGGCGCAGCCCTTCGCTATGGCGTGGCGCGCCCTCGCCGCGATAGCGCTCATCGCTGGCGTCCTGTCGCGCCGAGCGGGAGTGCTCGGCGCCGGTGCGCTCGTGACGGCGTCGGCTCTCGCCGCCGCCTCGTGGGCCGGCCTCGAACCGCCCCCGCCGCGCGTGCTGAACGGCGAGTGGGTCACGCTCATCACCGACCCTGCTGCGTTCTCATCCGGTTCGGTCGGCTTCGAGGCGCGGCTCGGCCGTAGGCACGTCCAGGCGTGGGCACGCGGAGAGGCGGCAACGGCACTCTCGTCGCGGCTTGCGGGGGAGCGGGTTCAAGTGAGCGGCGTCCTCCGGCCGCTGCCACCACTGGCTGCGGAGCGCTACGCGCCGCGCCATTTGAGCGGGCGGGTAAGCGTTGCGACTGTCGGCAGATCTCGCAGCGCAGCCTGGCTCGGGCGCTTGGCTAACTCGTACCGCCGCCTCGTGACGCGTGGAGCTGAGGTACTGCCAGAGCGCACGCGTCCGCTGTTCGGGGGAATGGTCATGGGTGACGACCGCGGCCAGTCGCCAGAGATGAGCGAGGCGTTCAAGGCCGCCGGCCTCACCCATCTTCTTGCCGTGTCAGGTCAGAACGTGGCGTTCGTGCTCCTCCTCGCCTTCCCGTTGTTGCAACGCGGACGGCTGCGTTGGCGCCTGGCCGTGACGCTGGCGGTGCTCGTCGCGTTCGGCGTGCTTACGCGCTGGGAGCCCTCCGTGATGCGCGCCGAGGCCATGGCGGCGGTCGCCGCCGCTGGCGCCTTCGCGGGGCGCCCCGTGCGCGGCGTGCGGTTGCTGGCGCTGGCGGTCACCGGGTGCGTGTTCGTTGATCCGCTGCTCGTGCACAGCCTGGGGTTCAGGCTGTCGGTTGCTGCGTGTGTCGGCCTCGTGATCGTCACACCGTGGCTCGCCGCGCGGCTGCCTCTGTTGCTCTCAGCGTCGATCGCCGCCCAGGCGGGTGCTGCGCTCGTCCTCATTCCGACGTTCGGTGGCGTGCCGCTCGCAGGCCTGCCCGCGAACGTGCTCGCGGTTCCTGCGGCCGGACCGATCATGATGTGGGGCCTGGTCGCGGGCCCGATCGCCGGTGCCGTTCCCTTCGCGGCGCGGTTCATCCACGTGCCGACGCGGATCGCACTGGGCTGGGTCGCCGCCGTCGCCGAGACTGCGGCACGGATCCCGCTCGCTCCGGTCGGCGCGCTCGGTGGTGCCTGTTTTCTCGTAGCGGTGCTCGTGGCCGCACGCTCCGAAAGCCCAACCGCCCGCGCGATCGCTGCGGCGACGCTGCTCGGCGTCGTCGTCGTGTGCGCACGCCCGCCAGGCCCGGCATCGGGGGTCACGGTTGCCAACGGTGCGCGGCTGTGGGTCGCCGGCCCCGATCGAGTGCTCGTCGTGCACGGCGCCCGTCCCGGGCCGACGATCGCATCGTTGCGTGAGCGGAACGTGCATCACGTTGACGTGCTCGTCAGCGCGGGCGCCGGAAAGGCGGCGGCCGATCAGGACTGGCCGCTCGTGCATGCATTGCGCCCGTCGCTCGTCATCGCCCCGGAACATCACCAGCTCGCCCCGGCCCGCACGGTGCGCGTTGGCGCGCGGGTGGTCGCCGGTGATCTCGTCGTCGAGGTTCAGGACGGTGGACCGCCCCTACGCGTAACCGTCGTCGGACGTCAGTCTTCGCCTTCCCATTCTCGGTCGGCCTTGTCGAAGGCCTCGTTACGGGCTTCGAACTGCTCCTTCCAATGCGCCGCTGCGTCGGCCGACGGATATGGCCCGAGTTGGCGGTCGCGCGGGCACCCATCGTCGGCCGGTTCCGCACGCTTGTGGTCGAGGCACCAGTAGAACTCACCGTCGGTCATGGCCCGATTTGTAGCGCGCGTCTACGGTCGGGCCGTGCTTCGGCTTGGCGACACTTCGTTCGACCTTGCGCACCGAGCGCTCGTGATGGGGATCCTCAATCGCACGCCGGACTCGTTTTTCGACCAGGGCCGGTACTGGGATCTCGACGCCTTCTTCCGTCTGGCGGAGCGCCATCTTGCCGAGGGTGCCGACGTGCTCGACATCGGCGGCGTCAAGGCTGGCCCCGGCCCCGACGTGTCCGAGGACGAAGAACTGAACCGCGTCGTCCCAGCCGTACAAGCGTTGGCCGAGCGTTTTGACGCACCTCTGTCGGTTGACACATGGCGCGCCTCGGTGGCCGAAGCGGCCTTTGCCGCCGGAGCCGTGGTGGGCAACGACATCAGTGGTTTCGCCGACGCTGACTATCTGCCGACGGCGGCAAGAGCAGGGGCCACAGTCATCGCTACGCACATCCGCCTACGTCCCCGCGAGGCCGACCCGGACCCCGTTTACGCCGACTTGGTGAACGACGTCGCCGAGTTCCTGCGTGACCGGGCAAGACGCGCCGAGACTGCGGGAGTCAGTTCCGATCGGATCGTCCTCGACGCCGGCCTCGATCTAGGCAAGACATGGCAACAGTCGCTCGAGCTCTTGCGGCGCTCAGACGTGCTGTCCGCTCTGGGGTACCCGCTCCTGCTGTCGGCGTCGAACAAGACGTTCCTCGGCAAGCTGCTCGATCTCGACATAGACGCACGCAGCGACGCCAGCGCTGCGGCCGCCGCCATCGGTGTGATGCGGGGATGTCGCATCGTCAGGGCGCACGACGTGCGTGCCACCCGGGCCGTCTGCGACGTGCTCGCCGCACTCAGCGAGGCGGCCGCCGCGTGAGCGATCTGGCCTCCGCTCGCGTAGTCCTGGTGAAGGGTGACGATCCGACGCTTGTTGCGCAGTCGACTGCACTGGCGATAGACGACGCGCTGGCCGATGCCGACCCGGCTCTCAGCCTCGAGGATCTCACCGGCGACGAACGCGGTCCGGCGGGCGCAGCCGAGTCGGCGAGCACGCCGCCGTTCCTGTCCGATCGCCGCGTGGTCGTCCTTCGCGATGTCGGGCGGTTCGGCGCCGGCGACGTCGCCCCGCTCATCGACTACCTCGCGGCACCGCTCGAGACTTCGACGGTGGTCCTGGCCGCTGGCGGTGGCTCGACCGTGCCCGCGCTGACCAAGGCGGTGCAGAAGGCGGGTGTCGTGGTCGACGCCGGTGTTCCGCGTGGCAAGGCACGAAGCTCGTGGGTCACGTCCCGGCTCAAGGACGCTCCGGTGTCGATTGACGCCGCCGCCGCCCGGCTCATCGAAGCGCACCTGGGCGACGATCTTGGCCGTCTGTCGCCGCTGTTGGAGATCCTGGCCGCGGCCCACGGCCCCGGAGCGCGGATCGGGCCCGCTGAGGTCGAACCATTTCTCGGTGACACGGGCGGGGCGGCGCCATGGGATCTGACAGACGCGATCGACAAGGGCGATGTTGCGGGCGCCATCGGGCAACTGCACCGCGCCCTCAACGGCGCAGCTCGTCACCCGCTGGTGCTCATTTCCTCGCTACACAACCACGTAGCCCGGATGGCAAGGCTCGACGGGGCTGGTGTCACTTCGGAATCCGAGGCCGCCGCGCTCCTTGGAATCGCTGCATATCCCGCACGAAAGGCTTTGAATCAGGCGCGCCGCCTGGGAACCGAGCGCCTGCTCAACGCGCTTGTTCTCGTCGCCGACGCAGACGTCGACCTGCGCGGCCGGTCGTCTTGGGCGCCGGAACTCGTGCTCGAGGTGCTGGTCGCGCGGCTGACGCGCTTGGCGGGGGCCCGCCGCGGCTGAATCACGATTACTGTCCGCGGCCGTGCCGACCACCGTCTTATCGCCCACGTTCAGCATCGAGCGCCACAAGCTCAAGAACGGTCTCCGGGTGGTGATGGCCCCGGACCGCTCCGCGCCTGCGGTGGCGGTCGCGGTGCATTACGACGTCGGGTTCCGTTCCGAGCCTGAGGGCCGCACCGGTTTCGCGCATCTCTTCGAGCACATCATGTTCGAGGGCTCCGAGAATCTCCCGAAGCTCGAGCACGCAAAGCTGATCCAGAGCAACGGCGGCGAGTTCAACGGCAGCACCACGCCTGACTTCACGAACTACTTCGAGGTTGTCCCTTCCGGCGCGCTCGATTTGGCGCTGTTTCTCGAGGCCGACCGCATGCGCAGCCCGGTCATCACCGAGGAGACCGTCGCCAATCAGATCGACGTGGTGAAGGAAGAGATCCGGTTGAACGTGATGAACCGCCCGTACGGCGGCATGCACTGGATCCACCTCCCGCCGATCGCGTTCCGGACGTTCAACAACACCCACAACGGCTACGGCAGCTTCGTCGACCTCGACGCCGCCACCCCTGAGGACGCTACGGAGTTCTTCGACAAGTACTACGCGCCGGGCAACGCCGTGCTCACGCTCGTCGGCGACTTCGATCCCGACGCCACGATGAAGCTCGTCGAGCAGCACTTCAACAGCGTCAAGAAGCGGAAGGTGCCAGACCGCCCGGACTTCGGCGAGCCGCTCCTCGGCGAAGAGCGCCGCGGTCAGCACCACGACCCGATGTCGCCGACCCCCGCGATCGTTGTCGGCTACCGCACGCCCGATCCGCTGGCCGATCTCGACGCGTACGCCGCCTACTTCCTGCTCGTCCAAGCGCTGACAAACGGCGACGCGTCTCGGTTGCACCAGCGGCTCGTGAAGACCGGTCTTGTGAGCTTCATGGGCGGCCTGCTCGGCCCCTTCGACGGCTGGCTCGAGATGCGCGACCCGTTGCTGTTCAACCTGCTCGCGATCTACCCGCCCGGCGGGGCGAGCGTCGACGACATTCTCGGCGCAGTTGACGAGGAGGTCGACCGGTTGATCGGCGACTTCGACGACACCGAGCTCGAACGGGTGCGTACCGCGACCGTGGCGGCCTATCTGCGCAAGATCGACAGCCTGGTCGCGCGGGCGCTGACCATTGCGCCGCTCGAGCAACAGCGCGGCCGCGCCGAGTTGCTGAACGAGCTACCTGCCGCGCTCGGGCGAGTAACGGCCGCTGATGTGCGGGCGTCAGCCGCGCAGTGGATCGTGCCCGGCTCCCGA
>DATLOH010000139.1:0-13785 GCA_035536375.1 Acidimicrobiales bacterium | reverse complement strand
AACGGTCGAGGGGGACGTTGGCCATGGCGGCGAACGGTACCGGCGGCATACCGGGGCGCGCGCCGTCCTCCACGCTGGGCTCATGAAGGACTACCGAGCACAACTCGTCATCACCGTCGCCGAGGCCGCTGAGTGGCTGCGGACGTCTGAAGAGGCCGTCACCAAGCTCGCCGACGACGGACGCATCCCAGCGGTTCGCTATACGCCCGAGGACCCGCCGGTCTTCCGGCCCGAGGACATCGTCGCCTTCGTCGAACGCCAGTCCGGAAGTGAACAACCCTCCGGCCTCTTCAGCCAGGTGCGGGCGTTCGCCCCCCTTCCCCCGCGCCCGCCGGTGCCGCCTGTCCCGCCCACGCCTCCGCGCGCCGGGTTCGCGTTCGCGCACGCTCCTGACCACCCCGGCTTCGAGCACAGCTACGAGTACTCGTTCACCACTGACGACACGGCCGCCGCCGCTAGCGATGCCATGCGCGCTCAGGCCGACGCCATGCGCGCACAGCACGACGCGCTCGCCGTCGAGGTCGAGACGATCCGTGAGCAGTTGAAGTGGCTTCGCCAGCAGCGCGATGAGCAGGACCGGTAACGTCGGCGATGTGGAACCCACCCGTCCAGTCGCCGTGCCTCTCCTTGGCACCGACGGCCCGGTTGCAGTCATCACCGGACGTGTGGCCTACCGCCTCGCTCGCCCCCTCCTCCGCGAGCTCGAGCGTGCCCGAGCGCACGGCGAGTACGTCGAGCCCGCCGTCGTCGGCGCAATCCGCGCCATCGAAGTTGCGGGTCTGGCTTATGTAGACCGCATCAAGGACGCTGCGCTTGCCGCGGCCGAGGCGGCCAACGACCGGGCGCTCGACGAGCATCTGCTGTCGACCGCCGAGGTAGCCGCACAGCTCGGTTGCTCCGCTCGCAACGTGCGGGCGCTCGCCGAGCGCGGTGCGATCCCTGCTACCCGCAACGGCCGTGCGTGGGGATTCGACCCGGTGGACGTCGCCGAATTGGTGGCCGCACGCGCCAGCTGATCGAGATAGGTAAGTTGCGCGCTATGAGAACTCTGCGCCGCAGGCTCGTCGTCGGTACCGCTGTCGCCAGCGTGGCCCTGTCCGTCTTCGGTGGCGTTACGCCTCAGCCTGCCCAGGCCATGACGTGCGAGAGCAACCTCCCGCTCGGCGAGGAGACCTGCGACGTCTTCCTTACCGTCGTCGGAACCGCCTGCCGCGCCGCCAGCAAGTACTGCCAGCTGGGATAACTCTTTCGGCACGCAACCTTCGGTTGCGTGCCGAGCTGTCCTCGCTGCGCTCGGTTGAGTCGCCGACCGGCAAGCCGGCTCGGCGAGCGTGTCCTCGCTGCGCTCGGGGGAGTTGGGGGCTGCGCCCCCTTGCCCCCTCCTCATCGTCCAGCCGGAGTTTTTCTTTGGGTTTTGCGGGTGTTTCCGCTTGCTTCTCCTTGAGATGTGGAGTATCACATCGCTGTAATTACATCGGTGGAACCGCCGGTGAGGGGAGGCACGACCGATGAACTTGCTCTATGCGCTGGAACGTGAAGATCGCGGTTGGCAGGACTACGCGAACTGCATGGGCGTGGATCCCGACCTGTTCTTCCCGGAGCGCGGTGCGTCGACGCGCGAGGCGAAGGAAGTCTGCCGCGGCTGCGTCGTCCGGGAGGACTGCCTCGAGTTCGCATTGGCGAACGGCGAGAAGTTCGGCATCTGGGGTGGCATGAGCGAACGCGAACGTCGTCGAGTCCGACGCGCACGCGCCCTCGCTCGTCGCAGCGCGGCCGGCTAGCCAAGCGGCGCCTTTAGCGATGCGCCGCCGCCTCTTCTTCAGTGCCCCGAAGTACTTCCCTCATCGAGGCCCGCACTCTCGAGGCGGGCCTCGATGGCTTTCGTGGCATCAAGATCGAGTTCGGCCCAGCGGTCAGAGGGCGTGGCAGCAAGCACAGAGGCGGGCACCAGTCCCACGAGCTCAGCGCGGCTGACAGCCGCCCGGGCGGCCACTTTGTCGTACACGGTCATCGGGCCGACCGCACTCGGGTCGACGAGATTGCACGACACCTGCACGTCGTCGCCAACCTGAAGAGCCAGCGTGCGCACGGCAGGCGCCCTCAGCTCGCGGGCGATGGCGCGCGCAAGCGCAAGGTCCGGCGCGTGCAACCAAAGGTTGTACGCGACGAGTAGCGGTCGGGCACCAACCGCGCACGCTCCTGCCGTCGGGTGTGGGTGGAGCGGACCGGTGTCGGGATTCAGCTTTCCAAAAGCACCGCGGCGAACGTCGGGCAACGAGCGCTCGGGGCCGTAGAAGAAACAGGGGAGCGCCAACGCATCGGCGGCCCAGCGAGCGAAGCGATTCCGTGCAGTGATTGCGCCTTCCAACGTCCCCGTCGTGCCGAAGGGCGCGAACGGGACGACGTCGAGCACGCCGATCCGGGGATGAACTCCGGCGTGCGCGCTCAGGTCGAGGGTGTCGACCGCCACGGTCGCGACTGCCCGCGCCGCGTCCTCCACCGCGGGGCCCGCGAGTGTGAGCACGGTGCGGTGATGATCGGGGTCACTGTGGACGTCGAGGGTGTGGTCACCGCCTGCTGCGGCGAGTCCGGCAATCGCCGCCGCGTTGCGTCCCTCGCTGACGTTGATCACGCACTCGAGCACGTCACGAAGGTTTGCACCATCCGGCGCGGTAGCCTGTAACGAAAGTAAGGCACCGACGCCACCACGGCGCCGGTCCCCAGGAGGACCCACATGTTTGGTCTCGGAACCAGCGAATTGCTCATCGTTCTCGTTGTCGTGCTGCTCGTGTTCGGCTCGTCCCGTCTGCCGAAGCTCGCCCGGTCGCTGGGCCAGGCGCAGAAGGAATTCAAAACAGGCGTCAAAGAGGGCCACGTCCAAGAGGACGAAGCCGACACCACGACCAAGTAGCGCCCACAGACAGCACTAGGGGGCTTTAGGGATGCACTAAGTGCATCCCTAAAGCCCCCTAGTCGCGTCCTTGGGGCGGGTTAGGCCCGAGCAGCGGCCGCGGCGGCGTCAAGGCGCCGCTGGCGCAACAGACGTCGGCGTTCGCGCTCGGACGCACCGCCCCACACCCCGTGATCGATTCGGCTGCGTAGCGCGTACTCGAGGCACGGCGCCTTCACCGGACATTCCGCACAGATACGCCGCGCAACCTCGACACCCACGCCGTCACTCGGAAAGAACACCGATGGGTGCACTTCCTTGCAAAGACCCTCGTTCATCCACTCGGCGTCCATTTGTCCTCCTGTCGACCGCCAGTACGACGTCGGCGGTACCGGGTTTGGTTCCCGGTTTTCTCCGTTGCGCTCAGCACCCTGGATGGCTCCTGCAAACATGGGGCCCAATGACCGATTACGAGGGTCCTCACCAAGAGACTTCGACACAACCTGGGCGTACCCTTAGCGATCCACGCCAAACGGACGAACAACAGCGCGACACGCCGGGCGAACCGCCTGAAAACCACGAACCGGCACCGAGTTCGCGCGAGCCCGTCGCCCGGCGACGTGGGGGTGTCGCCGCGTTCGTCGCCGCCGCTGTTGCCGGCGGTCTGATCGGTGGAGGGCTCGTCTCGACCCAGGAGACCGGCGATCAGTCAAGTTCCCGCACATCGACGCCGAGCCGAAACCTGAAGCTTGCGGGCAAACCTCTCGACATCCAAGGCGTGCTCGCTCGCGCGCAGCCCGCGGTCGTGTCGATTCAGACAGAGGCGTTCGTCCAGACCGACCAGTTCTTCGGGCGCGTCCAACGCGTGCAGGGCGCAGGCACGGGGATGGTGCTCACGCCCGACGGTGAGGTGCTCACGAACAGTCACGTGGTTGCGGGAGCGCAGGAAATCCGAGTGACATTCGACGGCGAGAGTGAGCCGCGCCGCGCCGACCTGATCGGCGCCGATCCTGCGAACGACGTAGCGATTCTGAAGATCCGAGATGCGAGCGGGCTGCCGACGGTCGTGCTCGGCTCGTCCGAAACGCTCCGCGTGGGAGACGACGTCGTCGCGATCGGCAACGCGCTGGCTCTTGCGGGCGGTCTCACCGTGACGCGCGGCATCGTGTCCGCACTCGACCGTTCGGTTGGCGACATGACCGAACGTCTCGACAACCTCATCCAGACCGACACCGCGATCAACTCAGGGAATTCGGGCGGGCCACTTGTAAACGCGGCCGGCGAGGTCATCGGCGTGAACACAGTCGTGATCCGCGCATCGGAGAGCGGCGCGCCGGTAGAGAACATCGGTTTCGCCATCGCGGTCGATGCGGTTAAGACACTTCTGCCGAACCTGCGGACGGGCGCGCCGACGGTTGGCGTCGCGTTCGTCGGCGTGGCCACTGTCGACCTGACGACTGCCCTCGCGCAACGTCTCGGTGTACCGGTGGACAAGGGTGCGGTCGTCGAATCACTGACACCGGGTTCGCCGGCGGACGCCGCGGGGCTGCGCCCCGGCGACGTCATCGTGCGCGCCGGATCGAAGGCGGTGGCGACGAGCCAGCAACTCATCACCGCGGTGCGCGCGTCGAAGCCGGGGAGTGCGTTGGCGTTCGAGGTTCACCGGGGTGGGGAACGGCGAACCATCACAGTGACGGTGGGAAGCCGCGGGATCAACCGCTGAGCCCGGTTTCGTCGTGCGCGGCGGGTCGCCCGTAGAATCCCGCGCATGTCGATCACCGAACCGGTCCAAGAGCAGCAGCCGCCCCGCGGCCACATCCGGGTCGTGTATCTCGGGCCGGTGATGCCGCACTGGGAGATCCAGTCCGACTTCGGCGATCGCGGCGTCATCGAGGAATTCCGCCAGCGCGCGATGGCCAGGCTGGTGCTGCTTCCGCCGCATGACCCGCAGTTCCGTCGCAACCGTGAGCGCGTCGTGCGTGACGCCGAGCGCGAGAACCTGCTGCTCGACTGGGATCTGGGCTATCCCGAAGAAGAGGCCTGAGCGCTGAATTCTGCTGACGACGTCTAACTCCTGACGTGGCGGTGTCAGATGTCGCAGTCCGCCATCCCGCATTTACACGTCGCCAGAACGCCACCTGACACCGACACATGGGCGTTACGGTCTTCGCGGTGACGCTCCACTTGGTTCGCCACGCTCTGTCGGCCGACCGGCCGTCGTGGACGCTTGACGACCGTCTGAGGCCCCTCGCCGACGCAGGCACTCGTCAAGCGCACCTGCTCGCGCAAACGACCCGTCTCGACTCCGACGTGCGGGTGGTGTCGAGCCCGGCGCGGCGCTGCATCGACACGGTTGCGCCACTGGCGCGCCGAATCGGCGTGGAGGTCGAAACCGACGAGCTCCTTTACGAGAACAACGGCGCGGCCGCGCTACCGAGTCTGCGCGCCGCTCTGCGCGCCGCACCAAACGCGACCGTTGTCGCCTGTACCCACGGCGACGTCCTGCCCGCGCTTCTGGGCGCGCTGGTGGAGGAAGACCGGCTGCATCTGCCCGAGCAACTGAGGCTGGTCGAGGCGTGCACGTGGGTCATCGAGCACGACAACCAGGGCCGTGCCACCGCTGCGGAGTATCGCGCCGTAACGACTGCCTAACGGGAGGCGTCGGCAACGTGAACATCGCGTGGCGCGAGGGGGACCAGTAGGGAACCAGCGGACACAGAACCCTACGATCACCCGCGTGTCCGGACCTCAACCCACGGTGCTCGTCGTCGAGGACGAGGACAGTTTCGTCGACGCGCTCGTGGTGGGGTTGAAGCGTGAGGGCTTTCTCGTCCACGTCGCGCGCGACGGCGCGCAAGCGCTCGACGCGTTCGACGCGGTGCGCCCCGATCTCGTGCTCCTAGACGTGATGCTTCCGAAGATGTCGGGCCTCGACGTGTGCCGTGAGCTGCGCTCACGGTCCCGCGTCCCGATCATCATGGTCACGGCGAAGGGCAGTGAGATCGACACCGTGGTCGGGCTCGAGGTCGGCGCCGACGACTACGTCACCAAACCCTTCCGTCTGCGCGAGCTGGTTGCGCGAATGCGCGCCGCGCTGCGGCGGGTGCCGCCGGAGGAGCAGCCGGAAATCCCGGACGCGCTCACGGTCGGCGATCTGCGCCTCGACGCAGCACGCCACGAGGTGAGCTTGCGCGAAGAGCCGCTGACGCTCCCGCTCAAGGAGTTCGAGCTGCTCGAGCTGCTCATGGCCAACGCCGGTCGGGTCCTTACGCGCGAGACCATCATCGACCGCGTGTGGGGGCCCTACTACGTCGGCGACACCAAGACCCTCGACGTCCACATCAAGCGGCTGCGGGCGAAGATCGAGGACGACGCCGGTCACCCGAAGCGGATCACGACCATCCGCGGCCTCGGCTACAAGCTTGAAAACGCTTGAGGACCTAGCTCTCGACCTCTAACTATCGAACTCGAGGCGAGCGAGCCAGAGCCCGGGGGCGGTTAGCTCGGCCGGCCTAGGCATGCCACCGGGAGTCCAGAGCCTCGCCAGCGCATCGGGGTCGGCGCGCGCGATCACGCCGTTCACAAAGTCAGTTCCGTGCTCGTAGGTCGTCGTCGTGAGCTCCAGACCGAGCATGCGCTCGATGAACCGGTGATCGGCGCCGCGGGCGTTGCGTCGCCGGCGCACCGCTTCGGCCACCACGGCGGGCTGCCCGATCAACCTCGGCGCGGCCGTGTCGAGCACGTAGTCGACGAAGCCCTCGATCGCGGCCACGACGGCAGTCAGCTGGGCGAGCGTGGCGCGCTGAGCGTCGGTCTGGACGGCGCCCAACATGGCTTCGGGATCACCGAGCACCTTCTCGAAGCTGTTCGGATCGGTCGGGTCGAGATCGGCGATCTTGTCGCCGATCGCGGTGCTGTCGTTGACGAAGCCCCCGACGTACTCGGCGAGCAGCGCGTCGATGCGCTCGCGCACCGCCGGGCGGGACAGCACGGCGTGGTGAGTCAGTTCGGCCACGAGCACCCACATGCGCACGTCGTCGATGGGAAGGTCCCACTCGGCCGCAAATGCGTCGAGGTTCGATGCGACGATGCGCAGCCCCTCGTCCTCCGGGCGCGGAATCGGGAGGTCGTACTGGCCGAAGGTCCGCTGCGCGAGCTGCCCGGTCATAACCCCGGCCTGCATGCCCACGAGCACCGGGCTCATCATCTGCGTCAGGCCACCGAGGAAACCTGCGGCCGGGTCGGGCTCGGCGTCGGGATCAACGGGTGCGGCGACCGCGCCGGCGAGCCTCTCGAGCAGCGGCCGGTAGGCCTCGAGCGTCGCCGCCGCCCACTCCGTCCGGTTGACGACTCGCACGACTTGGCCGCCGGAACTGGGAATCGTCAGCCCCGAGATCTCGGTTACGTGCATTTCGGCGACGCGAGCGAGCTCCTCGAAGCGAATGCGGGCAATCGGATCGACGTTCGGCGGCGTGGTGCCGCCCCCGGCGACCCACAAGCTCACCTGCCGGGCAATGTCCCAATTCAGCGGGCCGCGGCTGGTGAACATCCCTGCGAGGTCCTTGAACATAGGCAGGCCGTCGAACGGATTCGGCTCCGTTGGACCAGGGTCGCTCATTGGGTGGCATCGTAGGAGCATGTCGACCGCTGCCGTCATCGGTGCCTCGAGTCCGGTTGGGAGCGCAATCTCGCGTCGGCTCGCGGCCGCCGGCCATGAAGTCGTCCAGGTTGGCGACGAAGTGACGGCACGCGAACAGAAGCGGTTCCTCGACGGCGCCAGCGTTGTCGTCCACGCAGGGGAACCGTCACGCACCGCTGAGGTTCTGGAAGCGTCGGGCGCCGTCGCCGCCGACCATGTCGTGATGCTGAGCACCGCCGCGGTGTACGGCGCGTGGCCCGACAATCCCGTGCCGATCACCGAGGACGCGGTCCTGCGCCCGAACCCGGGCGTCGGAGCGGTGGGGGCGCGCGCCGAGACCGAACGCGTCGCCGCCGAGTGGACAGCTGAACACCCCTCGACGCGAATGACGGTGCTGCGGCCGTGTCCCGTCGTGATTCCAGGAGGTGAGGACTGGCCCGCTCCCGGGCTGGAGGGTGTCGCGGGCATGGGCAGCGGTGACGGGACGAGGGCGGTTCAGTTCCTGCACATCGACGACTTGGCGGCTGCGGTCGTCGCCGTTATCGACGCGCCGCTCGTTGGGGCAGTCAACGTGGCTCCCGACGGTTGGATCACCGAAGACGAAGCCCGCGCGCTCTCAGGCGGTCGCGTCGTGCCCCTCCCGGAGCCCGTGCGCGCCGTTGCCCGCCGGTTCGGCATCGGACGACGACGCGATGCAACCGCCGCGTTGCAGAAGCACGCATGGGTCGTCGCCAACGATCGACTGCGCACCACCGCGTGGGAGCCGGTGTATTCGAACGCCGAAGCGCTGGTCGCGACGCGTCGGCCAACGTGGTGGCAGCGCCTCTCTCCTACGAAGCGTCAGGAGCTGTCGCTCGTCGTGCTCGGCGGCGGAATGCTGGCGATCGTCGGCGGCATCGGCACGGCTGTGCTCCGCCGCCGCCGGCGCAGTCGCTAGATCTTCGCGGGGCGTTCCATCAGCTTCGCGGTCATGGTGCGTTCCGAACCGGCCCGCCGGACAGTCAGTTGCACCGTGTCGCCGACCTTCTTGTCGCGCAACGCCAGCACCACCTGAGCCATCGACGCGACGGACTTGCCGTTGACCTCGACGATGACGTCGCGCTCCTTGACTCCCGCCAGGGCGGCCGGGCTGCCGGGATTGACTTCGCGCACCATCGCACCGCCCGCAACCCCAATCGTGCTGGCGGTCGACGGATCGACGTCCTCGCCGCGCACGCCGAGCCAGACATGCACGACCTTGCCTGTTGTGAGCAGCTGTTCGGCGACGTCGCGGGCGACGTCGATGGGCGTCGCAAACCCCAGGCCCTCGGCACCGACTTCGGTAACTGCGATTGCGGTGGTGATTCCGATGACGTTCCCCGCGCTGTCCAGTAGTGCGCCGCCGGAGGAGCCGGGCGAGATCGGGGCGTCGGTCTGAATCATGTCGAGCAAGGGCGGACCGTCACGCCCTTCGACGGTGCGCGCCAACGCACTCACCACGCCGACGGTGACCGAGGGCCCGCCGACCAAGCCGAGCGGCGAGCCGATCGCGATCGCCTGCTGCCCGACGCGCAGGTGGTCTGCGGTGCCGAGCACTGCGACCGGCATGGCGGCGTCGACCTTGAGCACCGCAACGTCGGTGTCGGCATCGCTGCCGATCACGCTCGCAGTGTGCTCGCGGCCGTCAGCGGCGACGACCTTGACCGTGCTTGCACCCTCGACCACGTGACGGTTCGTCATCACGTGGCCGTCGGACCGGAAGACGACGCCGGACCCGGCGCTCGCCCGCTGCGTCCCGGGATCGACCTTTACCTCGACGATCGACGGACGGATTCGCTCGGCCACCTCGACGACCGAGGTGAGGTCGTTGTTCTGTACAGGGACCGCTCGGTTGACGATCTCCTCCGATCGGACGGGTACCTCGCGTGTCGTGAAGCCACCTGCTGCGGCGATGATGCCTGCGGTCAGCAGCGCACTGATCATCCCTACGACGCCGGCCACCGCCCATGTCGTCGTGCCGCTGGGGGCCGGGCGCGGCGAGGCAACGGCCGGCCTTGTTAGGGCCACCTCGGACGGATGCCGCCAGAGGCGGTCGTCAGGGTGGACCCATCCAGAAGTGGGCTCGTCGTCGGCGTCCATCGAATTCGAAGCCTACCGATGGCTTCTCCCGGGCAGGGATCGCCCCCACGTACGATCGTGCCCATGTCAGAGGTCTCCGATCGCGATTGGGTGGGGCTATACGGCGCGCCGCTGCCCTTTGCGGAGGCGGTTTCCTGGGCGACGCTGCCGTCGTGCGGCGCGCTGGTGACCTTTCTCGGCACGGTCCGTGATCACGCCGATGGTCGAGCGAATGTCGAGCGTCTGACATACGAGGCGTACGAGGAAGTCGCGACCGCACGAATGAAAAACGTCGCAAGCGAGATGCGCCGTCGGTGGCCGGTGATCGGCCGCCTTGCGTTGCTGCACCGCACGGGTGAACTGATTGTCGGTGACATCGCTGTCGCGATCGTCGTCAGCACACCGCACCGCCCCGAGGCGTTCGCGGCGACGCAGTACGGGATCGATGCCCTCAAGGCGAGCGTTCCGATCTGGAAGCAGGAGCACTGGGCCGGCGGCGTGGATTGGGGTGTCGGCGCCGAGACGCTGCGCGATGCGGCGGACGTTTCGTGAACTCTCTGATCTTTCTCGGTGTCGCCGTCGTCTTCAGCCTCGTCGGCTGCGCGATCCTGTGGCTGCGTCAGCGCAAGCCGACCGGGGTTGATGCCGGCATCGACGCGTTCCGACGCGAGTTGCAAGCGCTCGCGCCGGACGAGCCCGATCCGCGGGAGGATGGCCACTCTGGCTAGAGACCTCGCAATCGACCTCGGCACTGCGAACACGCTCGTCTACGCGCGGGGCGTAGGGATCGTGCTCAACGAACCCAGCGTGATCGCGCTCAACAGCCGCACACAAGAGGTGCTCGCCATGGGCCGCGAGGCATGGCAGATGATCGGGCGGACGCCCGGCTACATCGTCGCGGTGCGGCCACTGCGCCAAGGTGCGATCACCGACTTCGACATCACGCAACGGATGATCAGGCTGCTGCTCCAACGCGCCGGCGTTTCCCGGTTCAACCGACCGCGCGTACTGATCTGTGTGCCATCGGCGATCACCGAAGTGGAGAAGCGTGCCGTCGAGGAGGCTGCTCGGCGCGCTGGCGCGGCCGCGGCCTATCTCATCGAGCAGCCGATGGCAGCGGCGATCGGCGCCGGTCTCCCTATCCACGAGCCGCTCGGAAGCATGGTGGTCGATGTCGGCGGTGGGACGTCGGAGACCGCAGTCATCTCGCTCGGTGGCGTCGTGGCGCTTCAAGCGATCCGCGTCGGCAGCTTCGACATCGATGCCGCCGTCCAAGCGTTCGTGCGGCGCGAGTACGGGATCGCCATCGGGGAGCGCACCGCCGAGGAAATCAAGATGAGCATCGGCTCCGCGTACCCCATGGGCGATGACATGGCCGCCGAGGTTCGGGGCCGCGACCTGATGTCAGGGTTGCCGAAGACCGTGATCCTCACGCCCGACGACGTGCGCGACGCGATCGAGGAGAACGTCAAAGCCATCGTCGAGTCGGTATTGCAGTGCCTCGCACTCGCGCCGCCGGAGCTCGCGCAGGACCTGATCATGCAGGGCATCCATCTCGTCGGCGGCGGAGGAATGCTGCACGGTCTCGACCAACGCCTCGCGGTCGACGCACAAGTGCCCGTGCACCTCGTGGACGCGCCGCTGCAATGCGTCGTGCTCGGCGCCGGGAAATGCCTCGAGTCCTTCGACTCCCTCAAAGTGATGTTCATGGGAGCGGACAGGTAGGCAGTCGCCTCGCAAGCGGTTAGGGGCGGCGGAGGTCTTCGGCGGCTTGGCGGACTTGCCAGTCACGATCAGTCAGGGCTTTGTCGATGGCGGCTTCCACGTCGGCGCCGTCGAACGGTGCGAGTGCCAGGACGGCACGGCGGCGGATGGCCGGCTTGTCGGAGCACGCAGCGAGAATCGCCGGGAGGGCGGTCGGGTCACCGATTGCGCCCAGCGCGGCGACGGCCGCTTCGCGGCAAAGGGGCTCATTGTGCGATGTCGTCATGTCGATGAGCAGCGGTACCGCGCCCTCGTCGTTGCGCTCACCGAGCGCCCAAGCCGCCGCCTCGGCAACGAGATGGTCGTCGTCGGCAAGTAGAGCGCGTAGGTCGCCGCCTGCGTTCGTTGCGGCCACGAGGGCCGCACGACGACGAACGTGCGGGGAGGAATCGCCCAGGGCAGTGGCCAATTCAGTAGCTGTGAGCCCGCCCAGCCGCCCGAGCGCTCCGAGTGCCGTGGCCCTGACGGTTGCATCTGCGTCGCCGAGCGCCTCGCGCGCCACCGCTACGTCACCTGTGTGCCCGGCGACGGCCACAGCGCGGCGCCGCTGCGCTCGTCCAATTGCGCTGTCGGGCATGGGACAATGATGGCCGTGAGCAACCGGCGTCTTCTCATCGTGCTGGTGGCGGGCCTGTTGTTCTCCTTCGGCGGCGCTGCGGTTCTGCAGAGCGTCGAGAAGCAGCCCACCTCTGTCGGCGCTCCGCAGCTCTCGTCGCTCGTGATCCCGCCGCCTGCGCCCACCACGACGGCCGCACCCATCGCCGCGGCACCGCCGACGACTGTGCGCACGCGACGTCCGGCGGCACCTGTCGCACCAAAGGAGAGCAGCGCGGAACCGATTGTGCTCCTCGGGCGGATCGAGATCCCGAAGATCGGCCTTGCGCACGACGTGTACCACGGCATCACGATGCGCAACATCGACCGCGGCCCAAGTCACTGGCCCGGAACGGCGTTCCCGGGTGAGATAGGCAACACCGTTTTCGCGGGCCACCGCGTCACGAAGACGAAACCCTTCTTCCGCATCAACGAGTTGGTCCCCGGTGACCGCGTGATCTTCGACATCCAGGGCCAACGCTCGACCTACGAGATGACCGGCAGCGAGATCGTGACGCCGGATCGGCTCGACATCGTGCGGCCGACGGAGACCGCGACGGCAACGCTGTTCGCCTGCCACCCGCGGGGTTCGGCGAAATACCGCTATGTCGTCAGGCTCGCGCTCGTAGCCAGCTAGCTAACCGATCGCACGGCTGATCACAAATGCCAGCGCACCGACAATGGCGATGATCACGAGTGCGGCGGCGACGCCTAGCGCGATCGCCATGGCGGCAAGGGCGGCTGCGGACCGTCGAGCACCAGCCCTCCGTGATGCCGTCCGCGACGCCGGTCGCTTCTCCTTGACCGGCTTGTGCTTCGGCGCCGGATGCTGGCGACCGCGTTTCGGTTCGGGGCGCCGTCGTTCTTTCGGCGGGGAAAGTGTGCTCGCCGGCACCGGCTTTTCTTGGCGGACGGGCGGCGTCGGAGATACGTCGGGTCGTGTCGGGCGCTCGGGCGCGACGCGCAGATCCTCCGCCTCGGCGGGCGGCCACGCCAAAGGAGCCGCTGTTGCGCTGGTGGGCGCCGGAGAGGGCTCCGCAGCGGGCCGACTCGCCGGTTCGGGTTCTGGTTGTGCGGGCGGGATCGTCGCCGGAGCGCCGCGCAACTGATAGTCCGAGGGCGGTTCCGGTACGACCGGTCGCGGGGGTTCCTCGAGCTCGCGTAGCCACGTCGTCGCGACCTCGTCAGGCGCAACACGCGGCGCCTCGATCCGCTCCGAAGCGAGGACAATTTCGGGTTCGGGTTCGGGCTCGGGCTCGGGCTCCGGCTCGGGCTCGGGCTCGGGTTCCGGCTCGGGCTCGGGCTCGGGCTCCGGTTCAGGTTCGGGCTCGGGTTCGGGTTCGGGCTCGGGTTCGGGCTCGGGTTCGGGCTCGGGTTCCGGCGCGTCGGCTGGCGCCACCGGCTCCGGCGCGTCGTGGGCGGCCCGGTAGTTGGCGTATGCCGACCCAGCGGCCGCCTCCGCCGACGCCGTGGAGAGGTTGGGGCCCGTCGCCGTGGTCAGCGACGCCGATGCGACCGAGGCGATCGGGCCAACCGGCGCCGGGACGTCGGCTTCTTCCGGCGCCTCCGGGCCCTCCGGCTCCTCGGGCGTGGACCCGATGGGCTCGGCCGCCGGCTCGTCGGGCTGCGCCGCCGCGGGCGCGGCAGGCGCACCCGCAGCGCGGTACTGCTTGTAGGCCGCCGCCGATGCTGCTGCCGCCTCGGCCGCCATCGCCGCGTAGTCCGGGCCCGCCTCGACGGGCGGGGAGGTCCCGGGCTGGGGCTCGACGGCCGCCGCCGGTGCGAGTGCGGATGCCGCGCG
>DATLOH010000138.1:0-11266 GCA_035536375.1 Acidimicrobiales bacterium | reverse complement strand
GTCGTATCTCCTGCGTCGTGTCGTACCCGTCCATACGAGGCATCCGGCAGTCCATCAAAATCGCCGCGTACTGATGCCGCTCGAGCACCTCGAGCGCCTCGATGCCGTCCTGGGCTACATCGGTCGTGTATCCAAGCTGATCGAGGTACGCGACGGCGACCTTCTGGTTGATCGCGTTGTCCTCGACGAGGAGCAACCGACGATTACCTGAGGCGGTGATCACCGCCGGCGCGGCGTGGGTGGTGTTTGCAGACATGGTCGGTGCATCCTCCTGGAGTCGGTTCAGAGATTCGACGAGCGCGCCCTCGCGCACTGGCTTCTTGAGCCAGCCGTCGACGGCGTCGGTTTCAGGTGAACCGCCGCCCGTCGGGCTGCAGAGTGCGATGCGGCGGGTGTTGCGGAGCTCGGGCGAGGTTGCGATACGAGTCGCGAGCTCGAGCTGGTCAGAGTCGTCGATAGAGCAATCGAGAATTGCCAGGGCGAACGGGTCGCCTAGGTCGGCGCCGACCGCAAGCGCGTCGAGCGCGCCGATCCCGTCACTCGCCGTGTCGACCCGACAGCCCCAGGTCGTCAGAAGTCGGGCAACGCTGGAGCGAACCGTGGGATTGGCGCTGGCAACGAGGACCCGGGCACTTGCGGCAAGAAGTGCCGGCGGCGGTGCGGCCCCGCGAGTGGCGCCGACGAAAGGAATCGTGAACCAGAATTCGCTGCCGCCCTCGGGTCGAGCTGCGAAGCCGATCTCGCCGCCCATCAGCTCGACGAGCTGGTGACAGATCGCCAGCCCGAGCCCGCTGCCGCCGTAGCGACGCGTCGTTGATCCGTCGGCTTGGCGGAAGGATTCGAACAAGGTCGACGGGTCGGCCATCTCGATGCCGATCCCGGTGTCGCGGACACTGAACCGCACCACAACGTCTCGCCCGAGCGATTGCTCCGCGAACGCCTCGACCTCGACCGTGCCCGTTTCCGTGAACTTGACGGCGTTGCTGACGAGGTTGCCGAGGATCTGGCGAAGCCGAATCTCGTCGCCGCGGACCACAGCTGGGATCTTGGGGTCGATGTAGCAGGTCAGCTCGAGCTGCTTTCCGAAGGCTCGGACGGCCAGCGACTCGATCGCGCGGTCGATCACAGTGTGCATTTCGAACTCGCGGTCCTCGAGTTCGATCTTGCCCGCTTCGATCTTCGAGAAGTCGAGGATGTCGTTGATGGTCACCATCAAGTCCTCGGTCGAACGCGCCATCGTCTCGGCGTAGTCGCGTTGCTCGTCGTTGAGCTCCGTGTCCAGCAGGAGGCCGATCATGCCCAGCACGCCATTCATCGGCGTGCGGATCTCGTGGCTGGTGTTGGCGAGAAACTGAGACTTCAGGCGTGAGGCTTCGAGTGCCTCGTCGCGAGCGATCCGGACCTCGTGTTCACTGCGGCGCAACGCGTCTTCCTGGGCTCGCCGCTCCGTTACGTCCTGGCTTACGCCGAGCAGACGAATGGGAGCGCCGTTGTCGTCTGCGTGAACTTCGCCGTGTGACGACAGGACACGAAGTTGACCGTTCGGCCGAACGAGTCGGTGCTCGAACTCGAAATGTCCGCAATCGGCGATAGCGCTCTCGATGCTCGTGCGGACCTCCGCACGGTCGTCCGGATGCACGAGCGCGATGAACCCTTCCAGGGTCGCGTCGAAGGTTTCAGGAACGACTCCGCAGATGCGGAACATCTCCTCGCTCCAAGTGACCAAGTCGCTGCGCATGTCCCACTCGAAGCTTCCAAGGTTGGCGAGCCGTTGCGCGCCTTCGAGCTTGGAACCGCTGAGACGGAGTTCGTCCTCGTCGCGTTTGCGGTCGGATATGTCGTGCACGAACGCTCGGAAGCTCACTTCGGGGGTCCCGACGTCCACCGCCCACACGGCGAGCTCGACCGGGAACTCGCGCTCGAGCCGATCGATGGCGATCACTTCCACGCGCTGGTTGACGATGTTGGACTCGCTGGTCTGGAGCACGCGTGCCAGGCCCGCCGAGTGACTCTCGCGCATGCGCTCAGGAACGATGGTGTCAGCGACTGACCTTCCAATCGCCTCGGCGGCGCTCCACCCGAAGGTCGCCTCAGCACGCTCGTTCCACTCGATGATTCGACCCTTGCTGTCCATGCCTATGAATGCGTCGTTGGCGGCGGCGAGGATTCCCCGTGCCCGCTTCTCGCTGCGTCGCAGCGCGTCTGCGGCGTGGTGACGCTCGGTGACGTCGCGCACCGAAACGAGGGCGACGCTGCGGCCGTTCAACACAAGGTCGTGTGACGTGATCTCGACGTTGATCTCCTCGCCGTCGGCCTTGACGTTGCGCCACTCCGAGAAGTAGGTCGGTCCCGGCGGACGTGTGCGGAGAAACTCCAAGAACCTGGCGACCTCGTCGTCGGGCCGAATGTCGACAATCGTGCGCGCCAGGAACTCCTCGCGCGAGTAGCCGTAGTGAGCAATGGCGGCGTCGTTCACCTCGAGGAACCGCAAAGACGTCGTGTCGTAGACCCACATCGGCTGCGGGTTGTCGGTGAAGAGAGCACCAAATCCGAGACGCTGACTCTCGAGGCTCGACTCTGAACGTCGCAGTCGATCCCCGATCCAGGCCATGCTCTCGCTGGTCATCGCCAGCACGGGCGCGACGTAGAGAAGCGACCAGATGCCGACGCCGGGGGCGTCGTTGACGAGGAGCGGGATCAGGTAGGCCGCGCTCGCAAGTGGGATCAACTTGATCCCTGTCCATCGCGGATGGGCGAGGCCGACCCATCCGAAGGCGAGCGTGAAGAAGATCGAGTAGGTGAACCCGGTCGCGTTCGTGAGGTGGTTGAACAATCCGATCATCGCGAGCGCAGGAGGCGCGATCCAGAGCGTCGTCGAGGGCCTCCAGCGCTGCCACGGGAGCACCCAGAGCGCGGCGCCCGCACCGACCGCGACAAATGCGAGCGAGATCAGGCCTTCGGGGTCAACTCCGGGCGACCACGGGACAACCGGTGCGGTTGCGAGAACGAGCGCACCGGCAAGAACGAACATCGCGGCAGCGATGCGCCCAGCGACGCGAGTGTCGGTGTAATTCACGTCAGCGGCTAGCGGCGCGCTTCTGGATGCGGACCTTCAGCGCCGTGAGAACCTTCTCGAGCTCTCCGAGCGCGCCCTTGGGCACGACGAGGACGGCCCCGTTCCTGATGGCAGTGGAAGCATCGTGCGCCGAGCAGATCACGATCGCGCAGTCGGGCGCGGCGCTGCGGATGGCGGGGATGGCGTCTTCGCCCGACATGTTGGGCAGGACGAGATCGAGCAGCATCACGTCGGGTTGGCTTATCGACGCAATCTGGATCGCGCTCATGGCGTTGTCGACGCGGCTTATCACCTCGTAGCCCGCCTGCTCCAGCACCGTTGTCATGAGCTTGCGGGTCATCGGGTCGTCATCGCACACCACCGCCGTCGGGGCGGGGGACGTCACGTTCTTGCTCGCTGTGGTCGGCATCGCAGCACTCCGGTTTCGTTGGACATGGTGTGGATCGGCCGATGTGGTCGCCTGCCTTAGCGATTGGTCGCGTTATCTGCGCCTCGTGCCCGAATTCTCGGGAACGCCCGATCGGAGGGTTTGCGGAGAAAGTGCTAACGCTGCGCCGTCAGCGGCCGATCAAGGTCGGGTGAGATTGCGAACCTTGCTTCCGAAGGGCGGGATGCTGCCCGACGACGTCTGGCGAAACCGCCACCGCGGGATCCTCGCCCTTCTGTGGGCCCATGTGCCGGCGCTGTTCGTCTTCGCGCTTTACCGCGGGGAGACTGCGGAGCACTCCTTGACCGAGGCCGCGATCGTCGCTGTGCCTGCGACCGCGGCGTACCTGTGCGACCGGTGGCGCCGGATGAGCACGGTGATCGCTTCGGTCGGGCTCATGGTCGCGTCAGCGGTGCTCGTGCACCTCTCGGGCGGCATGATCGAGGCGCACTTCCACTTCTTCGTGATGGTCGGTGTTGTGGTGCTGTACCAGGACTGGCGGCCGTTCCTCGTCGCCGTCGGCTTCGTCGTGCTCCATCACGGTGCGATCGGCGTGCTGCTCCCGCAGGACGTCTACAACCATCCGGGCGCATGGGACGACCCGTGGTCGTGGGCGCTGGTGCACGGCGCCGGCATCGTGGGAATGAGCCTCGCGGGCATAGCCAACTGGAAGATCAACGAGCGCTCGCAAGCCGAGCTCAGCACCATGGCCGCGATGCTGAAAGCCACGCTCGAGTCGACCGCCGACGGCATCCTCGTCGTCGATCCCGCGGGTGCGATCACGAGCACCAACGGGCGCTTCGGAGAGATGTGGCACCTGCCGGCCGACCTGATCGCCCGCGGTGACGGCCAGGAGGCGCTGTCGTTCGTCCTCGACCAGCTCGACGATCCGGAAGCGTTCCTCTCGAAGGTGCAAGAGCTCTACGCGCACCCCGACGCCGAGAGTCACGACACGTTGCACTTCAAAGACGGCCGCGTCTTCGAGCGGTCGTCAAAGCCGCAACGCGTCGATGGCGCCGTGGTCGGACGGGTGTGGAGCTTCCACGACGTCACCGATCGCCGACGACTCGAGGCAGAGCTCGGGCACGCGCTTGAGAAGGCGCTCGATTCTTCCCGCTTGAAGTCGGACTTCATGGCCACGATGAGCCACGAGATCCGCACGCCCATGAACGGCGTCATCGGACTGACCGGCCTCCTGCTCGACACGGAGTTGTCCGACGATCAGCGCGAGTACGCGGACGGAGTGCGGGCGTCCGGCGAAGCCTTGCTCGGGATCATCAACGACATTCTCGACTTCTCGAAGATCGAGGCAGGAAAGCTGGAACTCGAATCCGTCGATTTCGACCTGTCTCGCGCCCTCCACGAGGTGACGTCGCTCGTCGCGGCGTCGGCCCGTGCGAAGGGACTCGCAGTTACGGCGGAGTTTTCTCCCGACGCGCCACGGTGGTTGAGCGGTGACGTCGGCCGTCTCCGCCAGGTGGTGCTGAACCTCGTGTCGAATGCAGTGAAGTTCACTGCTGAGGGCGGCGTGGTCATTCGCGTCCGGCCGAGCTCGAAGGTGGCTGCGAACGGACTGCAAGGCGTTCGGCTGGAGGTCGAGGACACGGGCGTCGGCATCGCGGAAGCGGATCGCCATCGACTGTTCGAGCCGTTCTCCCAAGCCGATGCGTCGACCACGAGGCGCTATGGCGGAACCGGCTTGGGCCTGGCGATTTGCTCGCGCCTCGTTGCCGAGATGGGTGGGACGATGGGCGTGCAAGACCGCCCCGGTGGCGGAACGGTGTTCTGGGTGGAGATGCCGTTCGCAGCGTCGACCCCGACTCCGAAGGCTCAGCTCGTGACCGATGAGTCCGGCGACGGGGACGAGCCCGTTTCGGGTTGCCTGCTGGTGGTCGAGGACAACGTCATCAATCAGCTTGTTGCCAAGGAGATCGTGCGCTCACTCGGCTACACGTGTGAGGTCGCGGCCAACGGTGCCGAGGCGCTCGACGCTCTCGCGATTCGGGACTACGCCGCGGTGTTGATGGACTGCTACATGCCCGAGATGGACGGCTTCGAAGCAACACGCGAGCTGCGCCGCCGTGAGGGAGCCACGCGCCACACCCCGATCATCGCCATGACCGCGGGCGCGATGGCAGAAGATCGCGAGCGATGCGACGCCGTGGGCATGGACGACTACGTGAGCAAGCCCGTTGACGCAAAACACCTGGCGAGTGTGCTCCGCCGGTGGGTTGCGGCCGAAGAGGAAGCCGTCGTACGGGCCGGCTGATACTCTCTCCCGCAGCGCTTCAACCAAATCACATCACGTAAGAAGCAAGCGCCATTGAGGGGGTCTTCGTTCTCCCGCAAGGTTCGTGCGTGGAGAATAGGAAAAGACACCAATGGCAACAGGAACCGTCAAGTGGTTCAACGCAACGAAGGGCTTCGGCTTCATCACCCCTGAGGGTGGCGGCGAGGACCTCTTCGTGCACCAGAGTGAGATCCAGGTGCAGGGCTACCGCGAGCTGACCGACGGTCAGCGTGTGGAGTTCGAAGTCACCCAGGGTCAAAAGGGCATGCAGGCCAGCCAGGTCAAGCCGCTCTAAGTACTCGCAGTTGACGAAGGGGCGGGCCTCGTGCCCGCCCCTTCGTCGCGTCCGGAGACGATTCGTAGACTCGCCCCACGATGACGATTGAACGCGTTGGAGTTGTGGGTTGTGGCCTGATGGGATCCGGCATCGCCGAGGTGTGCGCACGCGCTGGGCTCGATGTCGTCGTGCGGGAGGTAACCGACGACACGCTTGCGGCAGGCCGGCGACGGATCGAGGGCTCCTTCGCTCGTGCTGTGCGCAACGGCAAGCTCGGCGACGAACAGGTCGAAGCGGCAACGTCGCGCCTGCGCTACACGACCGAACTCGGCGAGCTCGCAGACCGCGATCTCGTGGTCGAGGCCGTCGTGGAAGACGAAGCCGCGAAGACAGCGCTCTTCGCCGAGCTCGATCGCACGCTCGAGAACCCGGCGGCGATCCTTGCGTCCAACACGAGCTCGATCCCGATCATGAAGCTCGGCATGGCCACCGAACGCCCCGAGCACGTAATCGGAATCCACTTCTTCAACCCGGTCCCCGTTCTCAAGCTCGTCGAGCTCGTGACGAGCCTGCTCACAGCTGAGGAGACTGCAGCCGCGGCCGAGCACTTTGCGACAGAGACGCTGGGCAAGAGCGTCATTCGCAGCCAGGACCGCGCCGGCTTCGTGGTGAACGCTCTGCTCATCCCGTATCTGCTCTCGGCTATCCGTATGCTTGAAAGCGGCTTCGCGTCGGCCGACCACATCGACGAAGGCATGGTGCTCGGTTGCGCGCACCCCATGGGGCCGCTCGCGCTCGCCGACCTCATCGGGCTCGACACAACAAAGGCTGTCGCCGAGTCGCTTTACGAAGAATTCAAGGAACCGCTCTACGCGCCGCCTCCGTTGCTGGCGCGCATGGTGGACGCGGGACTGCTCGGACGTAAAACCGGTCGCGGCTTCTACGAGTACAAGAAGGCTTAGCCATGACCGTGCGCACCCGGATCTCGCCGTCGCCGACGGGCTACTTCCACGTCGGTGGCGGTCGCACCGCTCTCTACAACTGGTTTCTCGCCCGCCAGAGTGGCGGTGCGTTTATCCTGCGGATCGAGGACACTGACCAGGAACGGCACAACGAGGAGGCTGTCGACGGGATCCGGCGGGCCATGCGGTGGCTCGGGCTCGACTGGGACGAGGAGTACCGCCAGAGTGAGCGCGCCCCCGTGTACGCGGCCGCAGTGGACCGGCTGGTCGGCGCAGGTGTCGTCTACAACTGTGAGTGCACACGCGATGACGTGGCCGCTCGTAAGCCCCCAGGAGCGCCGCCGGGCTACGACCGGTTCTGCCGTGACCGTGGGCTCGATCCGGCACCGGGTCGTGCTCTGCGGTTCAAGGTGCCGTTGCCAGGTTCCACGACAGTGCAGGATTTGATCCACGGAGACGTAGTCGTCGATCACGACAACATCGAGGACTTCGTCGTTGCCCGCGCGGACGGCTCGGCGCTGTTCCTGCTCGCGAACACCGTCGACGATCTCGACGCGCACGTCACCCATGTCGTGCGCGGCGACGATCACCTACCCAACACGCCGAAGTACCAGTTGTTGTGGGACGCGCTCGGCGGCGCCGACCTGCCCGTGTTCGCCCACCTGCCGATGATCGTGAACGAGAAGCGCCAGAAGCTCTCGAAGCGGCGCGACACCGACAAGGTCGTGATGGAGGACTACATCGCAGAGGGCTATCTCCCGGCGGCGATGCGCAACTACCTCGCACTGCTCGGCTGGGCGCCAGGCGAGAATCGAGAGATCGTGACGCTCGAGGAGATGGTCGCCCAGTTCGCCCTCGCCGACGTCAACTCGAGCCCGGCGTTCTTCGACGTAAAGAAGCTGCGTTCGTTCAACGGCGACTACATCCGGGCCCTGTCGGTCGAGGAGTTCGTTGCCGCGTCCGAGCCGTTCCTCGCCGCAGGACCGTGGCCCCCCGACCGGTTCTCGGCCGAGACCTTCCGCGCCATCGCACCAGAGGTGCAGACCCGGGTCGAGGTCCTCTCGCAGGTGCCGGCGATGGTCGACTTTCTGTTCCTCGCGAACCCGCCTGTCGACGACGCCGCGTGGGCGAAGGTCATGAATGCCGACTCGGCTGCGCCGATGCTCGATGGCGTCGCCGAGCGCTATGCCGCGTGCACGTGGGACGCAGACACCCTGCATGCGGAGACGCTCGCAGCGGGGGAGAAGATCGGGCTGAAGCTCGGCAAAGCCCAGGCCCCGGTGCGAGTGGCGGTCACCGGCCGCACCGTTGGCCCGCCCCTGTTCGAGAGCCTCGTGGTGCTCGGCCGCGACCGCACCCTCGAACGAATCGATGCTGCCAGAGCCCGACTATCCTGACCCAGCCCATCCACTCGGGGGTGGTGTAATCGGCAACACTTCTGGTTCTGGTCCAGACATTGGGGGTTCGAGTCCTCCCCCCCGAACGCAACAACGCATCACAAGGTCCCATCGTCTAGAGGCCTAGGACACCACCCTCTCAAGGTGGCGACACGGGTTCGAATCCCGTTGGGACTGCTACACGCGCTTACCCGTGGTTGCCGACCTTTTTGGGGTGGCTTGGGCGTCAATCGGGTAAAAAGAGCTGTGCACCGTCGAATGTCCGCGTTGCGGGCCGGCGAACCGACCAAGGAGCCAGCATGCGTTTTCGGTTGTTTGCTGCAGCATTGATCTATCTCGTGGCGTCCGTGGCGTGGGCGCCGTCGAGCCAGGCCGCCGACATCGTCGTCACGGTCAACTCCGCTGACCCCAACGGCGTCAACGTGACACCGCCGGCCGGCCTCTATCAAGTCACCGCGACCGGTGTGTACGACTACGACAATGGCAGCCCGGGCGCACAGCTCGCGGACCCCGAGTGCAGCACCGACTCACCGCTGTGGGACGGCGTGGTCGACCAGGTGGCACGCGACTACTTCGGTGTCGGCTATCCCAGTCTCCGGCCGGCCCCGATCGGCGATTGGCAGCGGTATCGCTACGTTGCCCGCATCCCGGAAGATCCGAACACTGACGACCCGTTCACTCCCGAGAACTGGCCCTTCTACTCGGCCGATCCGTCGACCAACAACCAGGACCCGCTCGACCTTTCCATCGGCCCGATCCTCAGCGTCACCCACCCGAATGTCGAATGGGTACCGCTTAACGCAACCGTGGTCGACAATGCCGGCGGCGTGGTTGTCGGATGTAGCACCGCGGCCGCGTCGGGCGACCACCAGTACGTCACCGCGTATTACTTCAACGGAACGACGCACAACATCCGAGTCGAGGATCGCCGCTACACCGACAACGTCGGCACGCTCACCGTGCGCTTGCGCCAGGTCGCGTAGCTCGCGTCGGTTCTTCCTCGCTGAGCCTCACGCGCCCTTGTAGTTGAGAACCTGGCGGAGCGTGTGGACGACCTCGACGAGGTCTGACTGCGCGGCCATCACCTCGTCGATGTCTTTGTAGGAGTCGGGGTGTTCGTCGAGGAGCTTCTGTGCCTGCGCCGCGTTCCACGCCTTGCCAGCCATCGCCTCGCGCAGCGTGTCGACCGACAGGGTCCGACGCGCCTCGCCGCGCGACAGTCGGCGCCCCGCCCCGTGCGAGCACGAGTTGTAGGAGGCCGGGTTGCCGCGACCGCGCACGACATAGGACCGCGTGCCCATCGATCCGGGAATGACGCCCATATCGTCTCGGCCCGCGCTGATCGCGCCCTTCCGTGTGATCCACATCTCCCGGTCGCCGTGTACCTCGCGCCGTGAGAAGTTGTGGTGACAGTTCACGCGACCGACCTCTGCGCCGTGACCGATGACGGCGAACGCCTCGCGCATGGTTGCGTCCATCATGCGGACGCGGTTCGCGGCGGCGTAGTCCTGCGCCCATAACATCGCGGTGATGTACGCGTCGAACTCCGGCGTTCCCTCCGTGAGGTAGGCGAGGTCTCGGTCCTCGAGATCGACGAAGTACTCCTTCATGAGCTTCTTCGCCCGCTCGATGTGCTGTTGCGCAAGTTGGTTCCCGACGCCACGCGAGCCGGAGTGCAGCATTACCCACACGTGGTCGCGCTCGTCCAGGCACACCTCGACGAAGTGGTTACCCGAACCGAGCGAGCCGAACTGCTCGGAGGCCGTCTTGAGTTGCTTGTCACTCAGCAGTCCTGCGGGCGGCGCAGGCATGCCCACCTGTGCGGCGCCGTGGCCTTGGCCAACGCCGGCGGGGACCACCGACGCGATGCGGCTGTGCATCGCATTGAGGTTGTCAGGGAGATCGGAGGCGACGAGATCGGTCTCCGCCGCGATCATGCCGCAACCGATGTCGACGCCCACGGCGGCGGGAATCACTGCGCCCGCCGTCGGGATCACCGACCCGATCGTCGCGCCGATGCCGACGTGCGCGTCAGGCATGAGTGCGACGTGGCCGGCGACGAACGGGAGACGTGCAGCCCGAGCCGCCTGGTCGAGCGTGGTTGTCTCCGGGTCGCCCCACACGCGGAGGTTGTCGTGGTCGCGCCGCACCCGGCACTCCTACCCCGACGCTGCGTGGGGCACGCCCGATTTAGGGTCTGGCCCGATGAGCGCCGACGACCTTCGGACCACCACGCTGCGCTGGGCCCGACAGTTCTGGGACAACGACGCGCACATGGTGTGGAACCCACCTGCGAGCGTCGAACCCGGCATAGGCGCGCGCCAGATCCACCTCACGCCGAACTCGGTGTGGATCGCGTACGGCCTGCTCGGTTCGGACGATGCGGCCGACCGAGCCGAGGGCGTCCGATCCATCGACACCCTGATAGCGCTTCAGTACGACGAGCCCGGGACCGACTTTCACGGGACGTTCGCCCGCTTTATGGAGACCCCGCACCCGCCCGACACCCCGGCGATGTGGGTCGACTACGACCCGAACTGGCGACAGTTCGTCGGCACCACCTTTGCGCTCGTGCTCGAGGACTTCGGCGACACGCTTCCGCCAAGTCTGAGCGACCGCATAGAAAAGAGCATTGGTCTCGCAGTGTGGGGCGAGGCCGACGGTCGCATCTCGCCGAGCTACGCGAACCCGGCGCTCATGCGATCGTGGCTCGACGCGTGGTTCGGAAACCGCACGAACGACGCGGCGCTCGTGGCGCGCGGCGAGTCGTTCGCCGGCGCCGTGATCGCCGCGCATGACGAGCACGACGCGTTCGACGAGTTCAACTCGCCGACGTA
>DATLOH010000137.1:0-7308 GCA_035536375.1 Acidimicrobiales bacterium | reverse complement strand
CCGGCGAGGGCGAGCACGAGAAGCCCTGTCGCAATTCGTTGCCTGGTCACGACTGCAGGATCGGCCAGACGTGTGCCCACGCCGTGAGTCACCTGTGAGGAGAGTGTTAGGACCCACGCCGGCCCGCAGCTCGCGACTAGTTCAGGGACGGGTCACGGGGGTAATTCGCGAGCCGCGCGTAGCGCGACCCCTGTCGCCGCAGCACCGCCGGCCACAACCCGTCGGGCTCGCGCGTGAACGCATCGTTGACGGTTGCCGGGAACGACAGCCACGCCCCTTCGTCGAGCTCCCCTTCGAGCTGTCCTGCGCCCCATTGCGCGTACCCGCGGAAGACGCGAACGGCGTGAAGACCATCGGGAACCGAGCGCCTCGGATCGAGTGATCCGATCTCGTCGAGCACCGCGGAGTATCCCGAGGTACCAGGTGCGACCGTGCCGGCTGCGAGGCAGATGATGCCGTCGGGTTCCACTGGACCGCCGCTGAAGATCACTTCGGGCCCGGTGATCAAATCGAGGTGCGGGAACACCTCCGTTGTCGGCGTCATGCCCGGGCGGTTGAGGACGACCCCGAGCGCGCCGTACCCCGCGTGGGCGAGCACGAGTACGACCGTGCGATTGAAATTCGCGTCGACGAGCGGCGGCAGCGCGACGAGCAGCCGGCCCTTCAGCGAGTCCTCCACCACGTGGCCGAGCGTAGAACGGCAGCAGGTGCGTACTGTCCGGCCATGAAATTCGGAATCGTCTTCGCCAATGCCGGCCCCTGGGGGCTGCCCGAGAACGCGGCCGCATTGGGCGAGGCCGCTGAGGAGTTTGGCGTCGAGTCGCTGTGGACCGTCGAGCACGTCGTGGTCCCAAAGGGCTACCAGTCGGCCTATCCGTACTCCAGTTCAGGGCGCATGCCCGGCGGCGAGGACGCCCCGATCCCGGATCCACTCGTGTGGCTGTCCTACGTCGCGGCGACGACGTCAACCGTGCGGCTGTGCACGGGCGTGATCATCCTTCCTCAGCGCAACCCGCTCCTGCTCGCGAAGGAGGTTGCGACGCTCGACGTGCTGTCGGGCGGGCGCGTCACGCTCGGTGTCGGCGTCGGGTGGCTCGAGGAGGAGTTCGACGCTCTCGGCGTTCCGTTCGCCGAGCGGGGGGCGCGCACCGACGACATCATCGAGGCACTGCGCGCCGCGTGGACGCAGGACCCGGCGAGCCACGACAGCGCGTTCCAGCCGTTCAAGGACGTGCACGTGCGGCCTGCACCAGTGCAGAGCGGCGGCGTCCCGATCGTGATCGGCGGGCACACGCCGGCCGCAGCGCGCCGCGCCGGGCGTCTGGGCGACGGCTTCTTCCCGGCTCGCGGCGACCTCGATGCGCTGCCCGGTCTGCTGCGAGAGATGCGCGACACGGCAGCCGCGGCCGGTCGCGACCCGAACTCGATCGAGGTCACCACCGGGGGTGCGATGGATCTCGACGGTGTCCGCCGCTATGCAGACGCCGGCGTGCACCGCCTGGTCATTCCGCCGCTGGCATTTGATCCCGCAGGCTTGCGCGACGGCCTCGCTCGCTTCCACGACGCGGTGATCTCCAAGCTGGCCTAAACCCGACGCGCCGCGAGCGGCGAGTTCTTACAATGGCCGCATGCCGGAAGTTCTCGACCCTGAGCTTTCGCGCGAGCAGGAATATCTCAACTACGCCCACGCCTGCCTGAAGGCCATGCGCGAGCGGGCCGAGGCACTCGAAGTCCTCGGTGGGAACCGCGTGACCAAGGAAGACCTCACGGTGGCGCTGGCGAAGCGCATCGCCAGCCTTCAGGACTCCGGCCGGGCGTTGTGCTTCGGCCGGATCGACCACGACGAAGGCACGACTTGGTACGTCGGGCGCCGCCATGTCGAGGATGACGCTGCCGATCCGGTGGTTATCGAGTGGCGAGCGCCGGTGGCGCTTCCGTTCTACCGCGCCCGGCCCGCAGAGCCGCTCGGATTGCGCCGACGGCGGCAGTTCGTCGTCGACGGATCGACGCTGCTGTCGATCAGCGACGACCACTTCGACGGTCGGGTCGCCGATGCGCCGCGGGTTCGAGGACGCGACGCGTTGCTCGTCGAACTCGAGCGTGGTCGCACGGGGTCGATGCTCGACATCGTCGCCACCATCCAGGTCGAGCAGGACGAAGTCATCCGCCTCCCTCAGCCGGGCATCGTCGCCGTTCAGGGCGGTCCCGGAACCGGCAAGACGGCGGTCGGCCTGCACCGCGCCGCGTTCCTGCTGTACGGGAACGACGCGTTGGCCCGAGCGGGCGTGCTCGTCGTCGGGCCCAACCGCACCTTCCTTCGCTACATCGCGCAAGTGCTGCCGTCGCTCGGCGAAGAGGCCGTCGTTCAGGCGACGCTGACCGACCTCGTGCCCGAGGTGCGGGTGCGCGCGGTCGACGACCTTGCGGCGGCGCGGATCAAGGGCGACCCCCGCATGTACGCGGTGATCAACGCAGCCCTTGCGTTGCGCCGCCGCTCGCTCGACGGCGAGCTCGAGGTCCGCGTCTCCGGGGCGCGACTGCGGCTCGCGGCCACGGCGGTCGACGCGCTCGTCGACGGCATCGTCGAACGCGCGGCGCCGTACAACGCCGGTCGCGCCGCTCTGCGAGAGCAGATGGCGCGTGCCGTGCTCGACGCGAATCGGCCGGCCGTCGAGCGGCTCGGCATCGAACGGGCGAAGGCGCTCGACGAGGTGCGCCGCGACAGCGGGTATCGCGACGCGCTCGACCGCGTGTGGCCGACCGCGTCGGCGGCCACCGTTGTGCGCGAGCTGCTCACGAGCCCGACGGCACTGGGGCGGGCCGCATCCGGCATCCTCAGCGGCGACGAACAGGCGGCCGTGCTCGCGGGGCGAGGCGCGTCGGGCCGGTCGTACGCGTGGACGGACGCCGACGCCGTGTTGGTCGACGCAGCCAAACACGCGATCGACGGCACGCAGCGCACGTATGGGCACGCGGTTGTCGACGAGGCGCAAGACCTCTCGCCGATGCAGCTGCGGATGCTTGCCCGTCGGTGCCCTTCGGGGTCGATGACCATCCTGGGCGACATTGCGCAGGGTTTCGGACCTTGGGCTTTCGACGGTTGGGAAGACGCGTTCGCCTTCCTGCCTGCGCCCGACGGCACCAGGGTCGAGGAACTCCGCCTCGGGTACCGGACGCCCGGGCCGGTACTCGAGCTGGCATCACGCCTGCTGCCCGCGGCCGCCCCGCAGATCGAGCCGACCGAAGCAGTGCGCGACGCTGCGGCCGCGCCCTCGATCATCGACGCCGGGCGCATGGGTGACCTTCCGGCCGCAGCGGCGTCCGAAGCCTCGCGTCTCATCGGAGAAGGCTTCTCGGTCGCCGTGATCGTGCCGCAGGTCGAGCGCGCCTTGGTGGCCAAGGCAATTGCAGCAGCGGGGCTGGATGCGGGCTCGGCGGAGACCGACGGCCTCGACCACGCGGTCACGCTCGTCGCGCCCGCAGCCGTGCGCGGACTCGAGTTCGACGCCGTGGTCGTGATCGAGCCCGCGTCAATAGTCGCCGAAGGTGCCGATCGACGGCGCGGGCTCAGGTTGCTCTACGTCGCGCTTACGCGTCCGACTCGTCACCTCTCCGTCGTGCACGCCGGCCCGTTGCCAGAGGAGCTGACGGAATAGGTTCTCCGGATGCCCGAGCCCGTGACATCAACCGTCGCCGTCAACGGTGTGGAACTGGCGGTGACCGAAGCCGGGGACGGGCCGCTCGTCGTGCTGTGTCATGGGTTCCCCGAGCTTGCGTTCTCCTGGCGCCATCAGATTCCTGCGCTGGCGGCCGCCGGCTATCACGTCGTCGCGCCCGACCAGCGCGGGTACGGCGCGTCGTCGCGCCCTGAGGCGATCGACGCGTACGACATCGTCGACCTCACCGACGACATCGTCGGTCTGATCGATCACTACGGCGAGGACAACGCCGTCGTCGTCGGCCACGACTGGGGTGCGCCGGTGGTCTGGAATCTCGCGCAGCGGGCACCCGAGCGCGTGCGCGGAGTTGTGGGGATGAGCGTCCCGCACATCCGTCGCGCGCCGGCGGCGCCGATCACCCTTCTAAAGACCATGTTCGGTGACGTTTTCTTCTACATCTTGTACTTCCAGAAGCCCGGGGTGGCCGACGCCGAGTTAGGCGCGAGCGCCCGCACCACCATGACGCGGTTCCTCTCCGCGATCTCCGGCGATTCACCGGAGGGGTCGTGGCGCGTGTTGCAAAAGGGGGCCGGGTTTCTCGACGCCATGGACGACCCGGCTGAGTTACCGGGCTGGCTTCCGCAAGCCGACCTCGACGTGTTCGTGAAGACGTTCGAACGCACGGGCTTCACCGGCGGCCTGAACTGGTATCGCAACATCGATCGCAACTGGGAGTTGAGCGAAGCGTGGGCTGACCGGCCCATCATTCAGCCGGCGCTGTTCATCGGCGGCGAGTTCGATCCGGTCTTGCGCTTCACGTCGCTCGACGGTCTCGACACGCTCGTGCCCGGTCTACGGGGCACGCACTTGCTTGCGGGTGGAGGCCACTGGATTCAGCAGGAGCAGCCAACCGAGGTGAACGAACTTCTGCTCGAGTTCCTCGGAGGCCTGTGATGCGACCCTTGTCGCCTGAGGACTACAAGCGCTACGCCGTCGTCACCGATCCGCAGATCAGCCCGGACGGCCTGACTGTCGCCTACGTCGTGACGCAGGCGAACACGGCCGAAGACATCCAGGAGTCGTCGATCTGGATGGCCGCGCTGGCCGGCTCTGCAGAACCGCGTTGCGTCGTACCGGCACACTCCTCTGCGCCGCGCTTCTCGCCCGACGGCCAGTGGCTCGCGTACCTGGCCGGCCGCGGCCCTGCACAACAACTGTTCGTCGCGCCACTGGCGGGCGGTGACGCCCGCCAGGTCACCTTTGCGCCGCGCGCAATCACGCAGCCCGTGTGGTCGCCGGACAGCGCGTTGCTTGTCTGCGTCACGCGCGACGGCGGACGGCCAGTGCCGGGCGACGAGGATCCGCTGGCCAAGAACGCCGGCCGCGTGGTGCGGCACTTGCGCGAGGCGTTCGACGGAACGGGGTGGCTCGACGGAACATCGCGCCTCGTGGTCGTTGACCTCGAAGGGGCGGCGCGGTTCGTCTCCGACGCGCACGCTGACGCCGATTCGCCGGCCTGGTCGCCGGACGGCAGCGAGATCGCCTACGTGTCCGACCGCGAACCCGGAGCGCGCGACCGTGCCTACCGCGGTGATCTCTGGGTCGTCGCCGCCGACGGCTCTGGCGACGCCCGCCAACTCACCGCAAGCTCCGGTCCCGTAGGCCATCCGTGCTGGTCGCCCGACGGTGTGGCGATCGCGTATCTCGGTAACGACGCCGCCGACAGCATGTGGGCCGCTCCGACGGAAGTGCGCGTCGTTGCTTCGGACGGCGCGCCTATCGAGCGACTGACCATGGAGTGGGACCGCAGCGCCGGGATGCGCGGCGTGCTCGAGGGCGCGCAGCTGGCGTGGACGCCCCACGGTGACGCGCTGCTCTTCGCCGGTGTCGATCGCGGCTTCGCAGGACTGTGGGCCGTTGACCGCCGCCGCGGCGCTGCGGTGCGCCCGGTTGTGACAGGAGACCGCCACGTACCCGCGCTCGCCGTGGCGCGCGACGGTTCGACCATCGTGTTCGCCGAGCGCGGGATCGACCGCTGGCCGGCGCTGCACGCGGCGTCGATCGACGGAACCGGCGAGCGCGCAGTTGCCCTGCCCAACGCCGCGCTCGCGGCAGAGGTCGAGCTGCGCCCCGCCGAGCGCATCGTGCACGTCGCCGCCGATGGCATCGAGATCGAGTCGTTCGTGATCCGGCCGACCGATGGCACCGGTGCGCCCAAGGTGCTCGTCGACGTGCACGGCGGTCCGCACGGATGGCACCCGTCGCCCGCCGCGCGCGTGTGGGCGTTGCAGCAGATTGCCGCTGCCGACGGTTACGTGGTCGTGCTCCCAAACCCGCGCGGTTCGCTCGGGTACGGAGCGAAGTTCACCGAGGCGGTGGTGCGTGATTGGGGAGGTGCCGACTTCGGCGACATCCTCGGTGCCGTCGACGCCGCGATCGCGGCAACGAACGCCGACGCGCGCCAGCAGTACCTGTGGGGCTACTCATACGGCGGGTACATGGCGTCGTGGGCGGTCGGCCACACCGATCGGTTCCGCTCCGCCGTCATCGGCGCACCCGTCGGCGATCTCGTGTCGATGGCGCTCACCAGTGATATCACCGGCTTCTCCATCTTCGAGAACGGGCACCCTCTCGAGGACGCCGAGCTCTTGCGCGAGCGGTCGCCGATCACCCACCTGCGCAACGCCACCACGCCGTCGCTTGTCTTCGTGCACGACGGCGACCTGCGCTGCCCGCCGAGTCAGGCCCATGAGGTGTTCACCGCCCTACGCCTCGCCGGTTGTAAGACCGAGCTCGTGCGCTACCCGGGGGGCTTCCACGGTGTGGCGGCCCCCAGCCAGGTCGTCGACCAGATCGAGCGCTCCCTCGCCTGGTTCCGCGATCACTCCTAGTCCCGTCTGCGCAATGGGGTTGCGTCAGCGGCGCCCTTCGGGCGGGATGGTGGACGGGCCGACGCGCGTGTCGAGCCAATCGGTCACCGGTCGTACACCGCGCCACGCGGCGACGACCTTGTCGGCGCACGCCTTGGTGTGTAGCCACTTCGCCACGGGGAACTGCCGTCCCGCGTAGACGCCGGTCATACGCAGCAGTTCGATGCGCGGGTGGTCGCGCGGGAAGCCCCGCGGGGCGGTCTTGAGTGCGCTGCCGTGCACTTCGAAGCCCGCGGCCTCGACCTCCTTCACCGCCGCCGTGAGATCGTCGCCCGTGCGATCGTCGTCGACGGCGCGGCGATAGCGCTCGAGTTGATCCTTGGCCATGCGGTAGTACCCGCTACCGGAGAACAGCCCGTCTGCAGACAGCCCGACGTACACCGAAGCGCCGCCGGGCGTGTCGCCGGCGGCGGCGATGTTGGTTTTGTACGGCGCCTTGTCCTTCGAAAACCGCACGTCGCGGTACGGCCGGAAGATCTTGAGCTCGCCGAACTCGGCTGCAACGAGCGCGACAAGGTCCCTCATCGGGCCGAGGACCGCAGTGTCGTAAGTCGCCTTGCGGTCGGTCCAGTAGGTCCTCGAGTTGTCGGCCTCGAGGCCTTCGTAGAACTCGAGCGCCTCCTCCGGGAACCCCCTGAATGCCATGGAGGCGAAGCTACCAACAGGGTGCTGAAGAATGGTCCGCCGCGAAGCGGCGTGGCGTGATCGTCCTGGTTACG
>DATLOH010000136.1:0-13300 GCA_035536375.1 Acidimicrobiales bacterium | reverse complement strand
GACCCCGCTCCAGCGGCGGACTTCGCCGGCGAGGTCGAGGTGGTCGATCGGCGCCGCGTTCTCGTACGTCCCCCACTGGTCGCGAGGAAGCATCCACATGAGCTCGAACTCGTTGCCGTCGGGATCCGCGCCGTAGAGGCTCTTGGTGGCGCCGTGGCTGGACTCGCCGGTGTAGGCACCCGCGTCGAGCAGTACCTGGCGGGCCGCCGCTAGCTCGTCGATGGTGTCGAGCTGCCAGGCCAGGTGGTACAGCCCGATAGCGCCGCGGCGCTTGGGACCGCCCGCAGTCCCGACTCCGAAGAGACCGAGGTCGTGATGGTTGCCGGAGCGGGGCAGCCGCAGGAACGCCGCGTTGGCGCGCAGTTCCCGGGCGATGACATCCATACCGAACACGTGGTTGTAAAAGGCCACCGACCGGTCGAGGTCGGCGACGAACAGCACGGCGTGGTTGAGGCGAACAGGCGAGATGGTCATGGCGGGTCCTTTCACAACGGGAGGTGCCTGCCCGGGCCGGCGGGGGGAACCGGCCCGGGCTGGCGAGCGGGGTAGGGGTCAGCTGGCGTCGCTGCGGACGGCGGACACCTCGAACTCGAGCGTCACCTTCTCGCTGACCAGCACGCCGCCGGCCTCGAGCGCGGCGTTCCAGTTGACGCCCCAGTCCTTGCGGTTGACGGTGGTCTTGCCTTCGAGTCCGATGCGGGTGTTGCCGAACGGGTCGACCGCCGTGCCGGAGTACTCGAAGTCGACGGTCACCGGCTTGGTGACTCCCTTGATGGTGAGGTCGCCGGTCACTCGGTAGTTCTCGGCTTCGACCTGCTCGACCGCCGTCGATGAGAAGGTGATCTCGGGGTAGGTCTCCATGTCGAAGAAGTCGTTGCTCTTCAGGTGGCCGTCGCGGTCCGCGTTGCGTGTGTCGATGCTCGCGGCCTGGATGGTCAGCTGCAGATTCGAGCCGGCGGGGTTCTCGGCGTCGAAGTAGCCGGAGCCCTCGAACTCGTTGAACGAGCCGCGCACCTTGGTGACCATGGCGTGGCGGGCGACGAAGCCGATGCGGCTGTGGGTCGGGTCGATGGCGTAGGTGCCGGTCAGGGTGGCTGGGACGGTGGTGATGGTGGTCATCGTGCGCTCCTTGAGTTTTAGTGGACACGTCATCTAACATGGTGGACGTGTCATCTATTCCCGCGCTACCATGAAGTTCATGACGAAGGTCCGTTGGCTCACCGCGCGAGAGGAGCGGGCTTGGCGCGCGCTGCAGTTCATGCAGATGCGCCTCGAGGGCGAGCTCGCCCGCCAGCTTGCGGCCGCTTCGGGCCTCTCCTACCCGGACTACCTCGTCCTGGTGGCACTCACCGACCGACCTGACGGCCGGATGCGGCTCTTCGAGCTCGCCGAGGTTCTCGGCTGGGAGAAGAGCCGAGCGTCCCACCACGTCGGGCGCATGGTCGACCGGGGCCTGGCGAAGAAGCAGAAATGTGATTCGGACCGCCGCGGCTTCTACGTCGTCGTCACCGCCCGTGGTCGCCGGGAGCTCGAGGCCGCCGCGCCCGGCCACGTGGCGACGGTGCGACGCCTCTTCGTCGACCGCCTAACTCCGGGACAACTCGATGCCCTCGGTGACGCCGCCGAAGCGGTCCTCGCCGCGTTCGACCAGTCGGCCGACGGCCAGCGCGACGGCCGGGTGCGAGCATGAGACGCCAACGCGAGCCGTTGAATATCCGAGTGTTGTCAGCGTCATACGACGGTGACGGTGAGTCGGCCTGTAAGCGGGATTCTGTCCACCGGACCCTTACGGGTATCCGGCTGTGTGGCCATCCATCTTTGCGGCCCACCTGGGGATTGGCCGGGCAGGCCTCCCCGTTTCGGCCTTGCTCCGGGTGGGGGTTACCAAGCCGCCCGGGTCGCCCCGGACGCTGGTGCGCTCTTACCGCACCGTTGCACCCTTACCTGTGCCGACCTCATCCCCGTGAGGGGATTCGGCCAGCCATCGGCGGTCTTTCTCTGTTGCCCTGATCCGACAGGTCACCCCGTCCTGGCTCTCACCAGCACCCTGCCCTTTGGAGTCCCGACTTTCCTCGATGCCGCGAAGCGACACCGCGGCCACCCGGCCGACTCACCGTCGCCTTCATTGTCACACGTCCGGGTGCGGTGAACGACTCCTGCCGCATCTCGCCCCTAGCGGGGTTGTCGGTCCGCCCGACGACTCCACGCGTCGAACCTTGGGTACGCACGCCACGACCGCGGACGAAGGAGCACGAACAATGAAGGCAGCCAACCTCGCTGGCGACGTACGCGTCCTCGCCGACCGCCTGCGTTCAACCGCCGATCTCGACCGACTTACGCAACCGGCGACGGAATTCATCAACACTGCGCTCGACAGCACCGGCTCGCGCGAGTTCCTCTCCGGCCGCAGTTGGCTTGGCCACCCGTTGCATCCTGCGCTTACCGACCTACCGATCGGGTTCTGGACCAGCGCGCTCGTCGTGGACCTGTTCGGTGGCCGTAAGGCGAAGGGCGCAGCCACGATGCTCGTTGCGAGCGGAGTCGCTGCCGCATTGCCCACGGCCATGGCGGGCGCGCACGACTTCACGCAACTCGAACCTGACGACAAGCGCGTGGGCATCGTCCACGCAATCGCGAACACGGTTGCGCTGCTCTTCTACTCCGGATCGCTCCTCGCGCGACTCCGGGGACGGCGCGGGCGCGGCGTGTACTTCGGTGTGCTCGGTGCCGCCGCTGCGACGCTAGGGGGTTACCTCGGCGGTCACCTCGCATTCGGCGGCGACAACGATCCCGCCGGCAGCGCAGAGCTCGACGTGCGCGACGGCGCGCTGTCGTCGAACGGTCGCAGCGATTTGTCCGCTTCCGTGTAGACCGCTAGAGCACGGGTGCACACAGCGGCGTGATTTGGCCCCAAATTCCGCCGATCACACCGCTGAATGCACCCGATGTGACGGGCATCACAGGTTGAACTAATCCCCACCGGGTAAGCACTTGCCCATGGACACGACAGCGGTCGGGGGGTTCTCCGTACCCTCCGGTGGCCTCGTCGCGCTTCCGAGCGGCCAGCGACTCTGGGTTCACGACACGGGCGATGCGCCAGGGTCAGAGCTTCCCGTCGTGCTGTTGCACGGCCTGGGCGCGACGGCCGCTCTGAACTGGTTCGCCGGCATGGACGCGCTTGCACGGCGCCGCAGAGTGATCGCCCTTGACCTCCCTGGCCACGGTCGTTCACCGCGTCGCGGCCGCTTTCGGCTCGAGCAGGTTGCCGAGGAGGTCGGTCAACTTCTCGACGAACTCGGGATCGAGCAGTGCATCGTGGCCGGTTACTCCATGGGCGGAGTGATCGCGCAACTGATGGCGCGGCAGCGGCCGGATCTCGTCCGCGGCCTCGTGCTTTGCGCAACATCGCGAGATTTCCGAGGTCGCCCTGCGGATCGGCTGCGCTTCGGTGCGATAACCGCGCTCGCAATCGGCGCGCGGCTCGTTCCCCTCACGCCCGCACAGCTCGTGCGGCCCGTGGCTCGCCGCCAGAGCGGCGACCGTTGGCGTATCGCAGCCGAGCTTTCGAACTCGTCACACCTAGCCATCTGCGAAGCCGCCGACGCGCTGGGTCGTTTCACGAGCCGCACCTGGCTGCACGAACTGCAGCTTCCGGCGACCGTGGTGCTGACCACCCAAGATCGACTCGTTCCCCCGAATCGCCAGCGCAAGCTGGCCGAGTCCCTGCCCGACGCACGCGTGATCAAGTTGGATGGCGATCACCTCGCAGCGGGACGACTCCCGGTGGCGTTTCGCGCCGCGCTTCTCCGTGCGGTCACGGATGTAAGCGGTCGCGCGACGCGGGCCGGACGCACCGCCGCCTGACCGATCCCGACGCCCACTACCGTCGGCCGATGCTCGACGGCGCCCGCGACCTTTGGCCCGACCTCGACCCGAACGTCGCTCATTGCAACCACGGTTCCTACGGAGCTGTCCCGCGGCCGGTGCGGCTGTATCAGGACGAGTTACGACGACAGGCCGAGACGAATCCGAATCGCTGGTTCCGCTTCGACTTGCCGGAGCGCCTCGAGTCGGCGCGGCTGTCCATGGCGGCGTTTGTGGGCGCCTCCCCCGACAACGCGGTCTGGGTTCCAAACGCGACCACTGGCGTCAACGTCGCGCTGACCGCAGTCCCGCTGGACGCCGGCGCAGAGATCCTGATCACCGACCACGTTTACGGCGCAATTCGTCGTACCGCCGAACGGATGGCCCGGCGTATCGGCGGGAAGGTCACGGTCGCGCCCGTAGACCTCACAGCTGACGCGGACGAGGTAATCGCCCAAATCCTCGCGGTTGTCACCGAAGACACCCGTGTTGCGATTGTCGAACACATCGCGTCGGTCACTGGGCTGGTCCTCCCGATTCAGCAGATCGTCGACGCCCTGCAAGCGCGCGATGTTGTCGTGATCGTCGACGCTGCCCACTCGCCGGGCAGCACCCCCCTCGCCGTCGACGGGCTCGGTGCCGATTTCTGGGTCGGCAACTTCCACAAGTGGACTCTGGCTCCCCGTCCGTGTGCAGCACTCGTGGTGTCGGACGAGTGGCGAGTAAGCACCGAGCCGCTGGTCGCGAGCTTCGGACTCGAAGACGGTCTGCCGACGAGCTTCGCGTGGCATGGGACCGACGACTACTCGTCGTGGCTGTGCTTGGACTCTGGGGTGGAACTGGTGGCGGGATACGGATGGGCTCAGGTGCGGGCGCACAACGACGCCTTGGCTGTACGCGCCGCGGAAATCGTCGGAACCGCGCTCGGTGTTTCCGCCGCCCTCCCGAAAGGAGCGCGGGGCCCCATGAGCCTGCTCCCGCTACCGGCCGGCATCGCCGAGAGCGAAAACACGGCGCGTGAGTTCATCCTGACCGTCTCGAGTGAGCTTGGGGTCGAGGTCGCCGCGAACCCGTGGCGCGGGCGCGGGTGGCTGCGCCTCTCTGCGCACATCTACAACAGCGAAGCCGACTATGAGCAACTCGCCGCTGGACTGCCGGGACTATTGAAGCGTCTAGAGATGTGATGTCTCGTTGAACGTGACAAGCGTCGGGCCGGTTGGTCCAACCCTTATTCGGCTCAACGAGGCAACGTCACAGAACAGCCGCCACGCCACGTCGTCGCCGGTCCCCAAAGCCCAAGCGACTGCGGCTTTGATGGGCGACACGTGGGTGACCACGACGACGGTGCCCTCACTCACCTCGTCGGTCAATTCGGCGCAGGCGTCGCTAACCCGCGCACCGACTTCCCGGAGGCTCTCTCCCCCGGGCGGACGCCATCCAGGATCAGTGCGCCAGTGCTGCCACACCTCGTGCGGGACGTCGCTGAGCGGCGTGCGGTCGAACTGCCCGTAGTCCACTTCGATCCAGCGCGCATCGGTCGTCACCGGCGCTCCGGTTGCCTCGGCGACCGCCGCGGCGGTTCGCACGCACCGCTCGAGCGGGCTACTCACGATGCGAGACGGGGCGGCGGCAACGAGCGCAGCGCCAATCGCCGCGGCCTGCTCGACTCCGTGCTCGTCGAGGCCGACGTCAGCGCGGCCGAGCAGGAGCCGCTGCGCGTTCGCTGCGGTTCGGCCGTGACGCGCCAGGATCAGCACGGATCGAGACGGCCGGTACGCAGGAAGACGGCGCGACGCGCTGCGTCGGCGAGACCAAACTGCGACCAGATGCGCGCTGCGAACGCCAGGCCGATGGCCTCCTGCACGAGTAACACGCCTGGTCGGGCGACCAGCGGTAGCCGCCCCCAGTCACCCAGGAATGGCCAGTAGAGCAATGCGCTGCGTCCAACCACGCCGTGCAGCACCAGGTGCAGCAACAGCCCCACCGGCAGAGCGAGGAGACGTGAGCGCAACGATTTCCGGCGGACCGTCGCGCCCATGATCACGCCCAGCAAACCGACCGCGAAGAGCAGCGTGTGCGCGTACGCGCGGTGCCCCAGGGGCGCGTCGAGGATGTCGGGCACCAACGCACCAACTGCCGCCAGGCGGTAGTCGAACCGCGGGTCACGCAACACAACCCACGCGCCGAGGATTGCCGGCGCGGCGTACCAAAGAACCACTACGGCACGAGGATGCGACCGCACTGTTCGCACGTCGCGAACTCGCCTGGCGCGAGCTTGTGCAAGCGGTCGACGTCGACCGATGACAACGCGAGGTGGCACCCCGAGCATGACCCGCCGCTCACCCGTGCGGCGCCGACGCCTCCCAGGCGCTCGCGAAGCCGGTCGTAGGTGGCGAGGAGCTCCACCGGCACTGCAGCTCGTGCCGCGTCTCGTGCCGCGGTGGTCTCGGCTGCCTGCGCATCCAACGACGCCTCGGCCGCAGCGAGCGCGGCGAACGCCGCCGATGCCTGGGTTGCCACGCCGTCGAGCGACGCAGCGATCTCGGCCTGCTCGGTGGCGACATCGTCGCGTTCCTGGAGAAGCGTCAAGCCTTGCTCCTCGAGCTGCGCGGCGCGCTCACGAAGGTGGTCGACCTCGTGGACGATCGCCTGCGCGTCCCGAGTGCCCGCACCTCCGGGAGCGCGCAAGGTCGCGTCGAGCGTCGCCACCCGCTTCTCGACGACGTTCAGCTCGCTCTCCACGTCGATCTCCTGCGTGGCCAGCGACTCGCTGCGGGCCGCAAGCTCGGTAGCCGCCGCCTCAGACGCGCGTCGACGCAGGTTGAGCTCGTGGATGAGTGTCCGTTCAGGCAGCGTCTCGCGCTGATTGCGCACCTGGTCGAGAGTCGTGTCGTACTCCTGGAGCGCGAGCAGCGCGTCGAGCTCAGCGCTCGGCATCAGCAGTCCCACTCCCAATCCGGCGGCCAGTCCGGAGGCCGCTCGCAGTTTGATCTCGTCGTGTCCGGGCTCCGAGGTGGTCGGGATGGAGGCGGCTGTTGCGGATTGCGCGGGGAATCGGTGACCGGCGGCGTCACAATCACGTCCGGCGTCGACACGTCGGTCTCCTCCACGCCGCCGATCGTCGTGACGGTTCGCAACCCGGTATCAGGTGTCCGCGTCGTCGGTGACAACGACCGGTTCTCGATCTGCCGTGGATCCGGAGCAGGGAACTGGAGCACCGCCCGGCCCTGCATTGCCGCGCGCATGTAGACGCCCCAGATTTTCGCAGGAATGGACCCGCCGGTGACCCGCCCTACCCCTGGCACCCCGGTCATCGGAACCCGACCGACAAGCGCCCCCATCCACACCGACGTCGTCAGCTGTCTTGTCGAACCGACAAACCACGCGTCGGCGTTGTCCTGCGACGTGCCCGTTTTACCGAACACCGGCCGTGAACCCAGGCTGGCCCGCGTCGCAGTTCCTGATTGGACGACTGACTTGAGAATCGACACCGCGACTCGCGCCGTCTGCGCCGACACACGCTGCTGACCCTTCGGTTCCGTCTTGATCAGCGTCCGGCCGTGGCGGTCGAGCACCTTGTCGATGAGAAAAGGCTTGTGGTACACGCCGTCGGCGGCGAGCGTCGCGTACGCGGACGCCATCTCGAGCGGCGAGACGCCCTTGTACAGGCCGCCAAGGCTCACGGCCGGCACGACGCAGTCACAAGAGCCGTCTCTCAGCGTCGAGGTGATCCCGAGTCGCTTGGCGACATCTTCGACGTTGTCCAGGCCGGTTTGCGCCGCGAGTCGCACGTAGGCGCAGTTCACGGAATGGGCGGTGGCGTCCGTGATACTGCGTACGCCTCCGCCCCCGCCCTCGTAGTTGTCGAACTCGTGAGGGAGGTGGCCGGGGAACGACACCTTGCACGGAGCAGAACCGTCGACGTGGGTGTTCGGGCCGTACCCCTGCTCGATAGCCGCGACGAGGACCATCGTCTTGAACGCTGAGCCGGCCTGGCGGAAGCCCTGCGTCGCCAGGTTCACTTTCGACTTCTCGAAGTCGGCGCCACCGACAATGGCCCGCACGGCCCCGCTGGTCGGGTCGATGGACGCGACCGCGGCGGCAAACCGTCCATTCGTGTCGGGCAAGTTCGCGTCGACCGCCCGTTGTGCCTCCGCTTGAAGCTCCGGGTCGAGGGTGGTGACGATGCGCAGGCCCCCCTTGAACACGGCGTTGTAGCGCTCCGTCGGCGTGTCCCCCAGGCGCGGGTCCTCCAACAACTCGTCCTTGACGTCCTGAATGAAGTGCTCGACCTCGGTCGGCACCGGGCGGTTCATCTTCGACGGGAGCGCCGCGGCCAGAACACGGTCGCTTTGTCGTTCGGTGAGAACGCCGCCGGCGACGAGCTGGCGCACGACTACGGCGCGCCGCTTCATGGCCGCCTTCGGAAACTTGATCGGGTCGTAACCGACAGGGTTGCGGATCGTCCCCGCGAGCAGAACGGCGTCCTGCATCGTCAGCTCGCCCACAGCTTTGTTGAAATAGACCTCCGCCGCCGCCTGTACCCCGTAGGCGCCGTTGCCGAAGTAAACGGTGTTGAGGTACTGCTCCAGGATCCGGTTCTTCGACCACCGGTCCTCCAGCCGCCAGGCGAGCGCGGCCTCGCGCACCTTGCGACCCACCGTCTTCTCCGGAGTGTTCTGGCAGTTTTTGACCAGCTGCTGGGTGATCGTCGAGCCGCCTTGCACGACGTCTCCCGACTTGACGTTCGTGGCCAGGGCCCGGAGCGTGCCGCGCATGTCGACACCGTGGTGGTCCCAGTAGCGGTCGTCCTCGACTCCGAGCACCGCGTCGATGACCGGCTCCGGAACGTCCTTGAGCTTCACATTGGCGCGGTTCTCGTCGGCGTGCAGCACCGCCAGCGTCGAGCCGTCGCGCCTCTGGACTACCGAGCGCTGGCTGAGCTCGCACATGTTCTCGAGTCCACCTTGGGCGTCGGTGTCCCATTCCCCGAGGAGCGCCTTGGCCTGAGGGGCCATCAAAAGGACGCCGAGCGCCAAGAAAGCTCCCGCTACGACCACGGTGAGCGCGCACCGACGAAGGGCATGCACAGTACGACCAGCGTAATAGCCTCATGCCGGGCAGGATCCGGCACCCCAAGTGGCGAAGTCCTTGACCTGCCAGACGGATCGCCGTTCTCTGAAATTCCCCGCCGCGCGCCCAACTCGCAAAGGTCTCATGGCTGACGAAACCCGTTCCCTGATCGCTCATCTCTTCCGGAGAGCCGCCTTCGGCGCGCGCCCTGCCGACCTCGATACGTACAAGGCGCGGGGTTACGAAGCGGCGGTCACGGACCTCACGAGCGCCCGTCCCGCGACCGGGGGCAATGCTGGGACCAAGGCCGTCAGCGAGCTGGGAGTCGGCAACACCGGTTCGGACATGGGTGCGGCGTCGGACCCAGGGTCGCTGCACGATGCGCAGGCGGTCTGGGTGCAGGCGATGGTCGGGGCGAAGGCGCCGCTTGTCGAGCGCATGACCCTCTTCTACGCAGACCACTTTGCGACGGCGTACAACGCCCGTGACCGTATCGATCTGCGTGCGCTCAACGCCCAACTGGCGACGATCCGGAAGCACTCGATGGGCAGCTTCCGAGACCTGCTCCACGCAATGCTCGACGACCTCGCGCTGGCCTGCTATCTCGACAACGACGCCAACACCAAGGGCGCGCCGAACGAGAACCTCGCCCGAGAGCTGATGGAGTTGTTCGTCCTCGGGCGCGGCAACTACACCGAGACCGACGTGCGGGAGGTCGCCCGCTCGCTCACCGGCTACACGCTGCAGCAGACGGGCGGAACCGGCAGCAACCGGACCTACAAGCTCGTGTACGAGCCCGCCAGGCACGATGCGGGCAGCAAGACCGTCCTTGGTGTCACCGGGACGTTCAGCCCCCACCAGGTGCTCGACGTGATCCTTCGACACCCCGCTGCGCCGCGATTCGTCGCCGGCAAGCTCGTCGCCCATTTCCTGGCTCCGACCAACGCCACCTCGGCCGTCGACGACGTCGCGGAAGCGCTCGTAGCCAACAGCTGGAACGTAAGCGCAGCGTTGCGGACGCTGTTCATGACGCCGATGTTCAGGTCGTCGAGCGTCCGCGACGTCCTGGTGAAGTCACCCGCCGAGTACGTGGTCGGCCTCATGCGGGCGCTCGGTCGCACCGAGTACAAGCGCGCCGCTCTCTACATCGAGAACGCCGGGCAAAGCCTGTTTCGGCCACCGAACGTCGGCGGGTGGCCGGTCGGCACCGAGTGGCTCAACGCCGGATCGATGTTGGCGCGTTACAACGCAGCCGCGTACTTCGGTCGAGGGCACGCTGGCAGCCCCTCGCCACTGGCGCCGGCGACATTCGATCTTCCGGCCTGGGTCGAGACCTTCGGCATGACCTCGATCGCACCTTCTACTCAGTCGGCCTTGGAGAACTACATGCAAAATATGGCCAGCGAGAGCATGGCAACGAAGCGGGCGGGGCTCGTGACGATGCTGGCGACGACACCGGACTTCAACCTCGCATGAATCGCCGCCGCTTCCTCCAAGCCGTCGCAGCCACGTCGACGACGCCCATGTGGCTGCACTTCGCCGATCAGGCTGTCGCCGCTCCGGCTGGCGAGGGCCGCGTCCGCACGCGCGGCGGTGGCCACCTGCTCGTCGTATTCCTGCGGGGAGGCAACGACCCGCTCAACACCGTGGTGCCTTACCTCGATCCGACCTACCGGCGGTTGCGCCCGCACGTGGCCCTGCGCGAGACCGAGGTCCTGCCGATGGGCAACGGTTTTGGCCTCCATTCGGCCCTGGGCACCTTGCACGAGCGCTGGAAGGCCGGTCAGCTTGCCGTCGTGCAGCAGGTGGGTACTGCGAAGAACGACTTCTCCCACTTCGCCTCGACGGCGATCTGGGAGACCGCCAGTCCCGATCGGCGCTGGGCCGAGGGATGGCTCGGTCGCTATCTTGACGCCACAACCCCGAACGCCAAGGGTCCAGTGCGGGCGGTCGCCCTCGGCGAGATCATGCCGACGATGCTGACGGGCCGGGGAGCAGGCGGGGTCGCGCTCGAGTCGATCGTTGACTACGCGTTCGCCGACACCGAGGCACCCGACGCACAGCTGCGCCACGGCACCTTCGGGTCATACTCGCAAAGCCCCGCAGAGGCCGGATCGAGTCGTGCCGCCGTCCTAAAGAGCCAGCGCGAGGTGCTCAGCTCGCTCGACCCTGTGACACAGACGAGCGCGCGCAACAACCCACGCGGGATCGTTCCCTCGATGGGGGAAACGGTCGCGCAGATGTTCTCGGCTGGCGTCGGGACTGAAGTCGGCTTCGTGGCCCTTGATGGGTTCGACACCCACAATCGACTCGTCGAGCGCCATGCGTACGTTCTAAAAGAACTCAACTTCGTGGTGAGCAGCTTCTTCTCGTCGGCCGCGCAGCTCGGGGTCGCCGATCGCTCGACCGTCATGGTCGTGAGCGAGTTCGGCCGCCGGGTTCCGCAGAACAACAGCTACGGCACCGACCACGGCGACGCGGGCACTGTGCTGCTGATCGGACCGCGCGTGCGCGGCGGGATGTACGGGCCGAAGCTCGATCTCTCACAGCTGAAGGACGGCAACTTGCCCGTCAAGATCGATCTGCGGCGCGTCTACGCCTCCGTGCTCGAACAATGGATGGGCGTGAACCACTCGCCTATCCTCGGCGGACGCTTCAGCACCTTCCCGCTCTTCACCTGACGGACGCGCATCCGTGCTACTCCGAGATCTCACCCGCGAGGATCTACCGTTCCTACGCGAGATGCTGTACGCGGCAGCAGCTTGGAACCCCGACCGCGAGTATCCGCCGGTCGAGGTCGCCCTCGAGCACCCAAGCCTTCGGGTGTTCCACGCCGACTGGGGCCGAGCCGGCGACGTCGGTGTCGTGGCCGAGGAGAATGGGCAGCGCGTCGGTGCCGCTTGCTACCGGTTGTTCACCGCGGAGGAGCATGGCGAGGGCTACATCGACGAGCAGACGCCGGAGCTCGGCGTGGCTGTCGTGCACGAGCACCGCGGGCGGGGCATCGGTACGGCGCTCCTCGAAGCGCTACGCGAGCGAGCACAAGCCGCGGGAATCTCACGCCTCGGGCTCAGCGTCGAGCCGGAGAACCCAGCACGCCGTCTCTACGAACGGCTCGGATACGTCGAGCTTCAGCCCGACGACGACGAAGGCCGCATGGTCCTCAATCTCCGCTGACGTTCCTTGGACGGAAACCGGCGCTAGGCGCCGGATTCCGTCCTAAGAGCGCTCAGATGGCGACGTTGATGTTGAGCAGCACGAGTGGCCACGCAATCACTGCGAGAAGCGCCGACAGGATCCGCGAGAGGTCGTTCAGGTCGTTGAGATAGCCGCGGCTCGACGCGACGAGGATCCCGATCACGATCCACAGGATCACGCCGAACGAAGGTCTGAACACCGAGGCACCTCCCATGGCGGCCGATCCGCCGCCCAGATGCTCGCGCACCGAGCATGGGTGGGCGCGGAGGGACTCGAACCCCCGACCACTGCGATGTAAACGCAGCGCTCTACCAACTGAGCTACACGCCCGAAGCACGACAGGCTACTAACGCGCTCGATGCCCCCGGAAAGCGAAGCCGACCACGGCATACCCGGTTCGCGCGAACGCGGCCGTTACCCTCGTTCTCCACAGCCACGATGGAGGGAGGGCCGCGTGAGTCCGCGCAGCGACAGCGACGCCGTCGATGATCTCGTCCGTCAGTACCTCCGCGAAATCGGCGCGCACGCGTTGCTCACGAGCGCAGACGAAGTCACGCTGGCTTCGGCCATCGAGGCGGGTCGAGAAGCGCAGGCCGCGCTCGACAGCGCTGCCGCCGGCGACCTGTCCCCCGCCAGCCGCCGGCAGCTTCGCCGTGCGGTCTCGGCCGGTCGAGAGGCGCGCCGGCAGTTCATCGTGGCCAACCTGCGCCTCGTGGTGAACATCGCCAAGCGCTACCAGCACGCTGGACTCCCACTGCTCGACCTCGTACAGGAGGGCAACCTCGGGCTCATCCGGGCCGTCGAGAAGTTCGATCACCATCGCGGATACAAGTTCTCGACCTACGCGACGTGGTGGATCCGGCAGGCAATCGGGCGGGCGATCGCCGAGAAGGGACGCACGATTCGCCTCCCGGCGCGCGTCGGCGACGCCGCCGCGCGCGTCAGTCGGACGCGGGCGGCGATGCGGGCGCGGTTGGGACGCGACCCCACGATCGACGAACTGGCGACCGAAGCGGGCATGAGCGTCGACGCCGTACGGGCCCGCGAGGAGGTCGGGCCCGATGCGGTGTCGCGGCACTCCACGCGCGGTGACGATCGTGAGCTGATCGACGTGGTCGAGGACCCGGACGCGCAGAACGGATTCGCGGCTGCCGACGACGCAGGT
>DATLOH010000135.1:0-12498 GCA_035536375.1 Acidimicrobiales bacterium | reverse complement strand
TCGCGGATCGACTGCGCCGCACGCAGCTTCCACTCCGGCGTCCGCGCTTGGCCTTCGGTATCGATGCAAGTGCAAACGACAGCAGCGCCGTATTCCTTGGCTAGGCGCAGAACGCGGTCGAAGCGCGTCCCCTCGCTGTCGCCATCCTCGAGGTTGACCGAGTTGATGATCGCCCGCGCACCGATGCGCTGAAGTCCCGCTTCGATCACCTCGGGCTCGGTCGAGTCGAGGACAATCACCGCGTCGATGCGCTCGGCGTAGCGGCGCGCCAACTCGTCCATGTCCGGAGCGCCAGCACGCCCGACGTAGTCCACGCACACGTCGATGGCGTGCGAGCCCTCCTTCACCTGGTCGCGGGCGATGCCTTCGCACGCGTCCCAGTCGCCCTCGAGCAGCGCGTCCTTGAATGCCTTCGAGCCGTTCGCATTCGTGCGCTCGCCGACCACGAGGTAGCTGGTCTCCTGGTGCAACGGCACGGCCGAGAACACGGAAGACGCCGCCGGCTCGAGGATCGGTGTACGTGCCTTCGGCGTCAGGTCGCGGCAGCGGTCGATGACCGCCTTCAGGTGCTCAGGCGTGGTTCCGCAACATCCGCCGACCACGGAAACGCCGAGCTCGCTGATGTTGCGCGCGTGCGCGGCCGCGAGCTCGTCGGGTGTCAAGTCGTAGTGCGTGTGCCCGTTGACGATCGACGGCAGGCCCGCGTTCGGGAGGCAGCTGATCGGGAACGGCGAGTGGTTCGAGAGATGCCGCAGGTGCTCGTGCATCTCGTTCGGTCCGGTTGCGCAGTTCAGACCAAACACGTCCGGGTCCATCGCGCCGAGCGCAGCGAGCGCGGCGCCGATCTCGGTGCCGAGCAGCATGCGCCCGGTGGTCTCCATGGTGACCTGCACCTGAAGGGGGACGACGCGACCCTCTGCGGCCATCGCACGCCGGGCGCCGATCATCGCCGCCTTCGCCTGAAGGAGGTCCTGCACGGTCTCGATGATGAGAAGGTCGACGCCGCCCTCGATCAAGCCTCGTGACGCGACCTCGTACGTGTCGCGCAACTCTCGGAACGTGATCCAGCCGAGCGTCGCCATCTTGGTGCCGGGGCCGAGCGAGCCTGCGACCCACCGGTCGGGGCCGTAGCTCGACGCAACCTCACGCGCGATCCGTGCCGCCGCGAGACACAATTCGTGGGCGCGCTCGGGTATCTGGTACTCCGCGAGCACGGTCGAGAACCCCCCGAACGTGTTGGTCTCGACGACGTCTACCCCGACGTCGAAATACGTTGCGTGAAGATCCGCAATCACGTCCGGCCGGGTGACGTTGAGTATCTCAGGGCAGCCCTCGAACTGTGGCCCGCCGAAATCGTCGAGCGACAGGTCCCGCGAGTGGATGCCGGTACCTGTCGCGCCGTCGAATATCACGACGCGTTCGCGCACCGCGTCGAGGAACGAGCTCATCGCCCAAGGCTACGAGCTAGAGCGCGCCGCAAGGTCCCAATTCGGCGTAGCGGTTGGATCGCAGGCTCGCACCGGCCAAGCTGGCGCAGTGACGCTCGATGCCGCCGCGGCTGTCGCCCGCATCGGCGGGGTCGTGTCCCACGTGAGCTCGTTGTCGACCAGCGTGCCCGGGTGGCATCTGCGGATCGCCCACGTCGGACGTGGCTTGCATCCTGACGCGGTTGCCGAGCCGCTCGACGCCGCGGCCGTGTCTCAGGATCCTGCGGACGCCGAGCTTCGGGCCGTAATGAAGGGGCTCGAGCGGTACGCGGCCGCAGCGTGGGATCCCGCGGACTTCCGGTGGAGCTCAGCCGAAGACTTCGGCGAGGACGCCGTGCCGATCGCGGATCTGGCGGGTGTGGAGACGCTGGAGCCCCGCGATCGGATTCGCTGGGTCGAGGGGTGGGACCTCGCAGACGGCAAACCGATGTGGCTGCCCGCGGTAAGCGTCTACGCCTCGCTGCCGCCCGCAGTCGAGCCCGAAGGTTTCAAGTCTCAGTCGATGACGGGGTGTGCTGCGCACTCGTCGCTCGGCCCTGCGGTTACGCGCGCCCTGCTCGAAGTGATCGAACGAGATGCGGTTGCGGTGGCCCGTGGGCTGCGCCGACCGCTCATCGGTCTGGCTGGTGCCGACACGCTGCTCGGCGAAGTGACCGAAGGCGGTACGGATATCGCGCTGTTCGATGTCACGACCGAGGTTGCGCTTCCGGTCGTGTTAGCGGTGCTGCGCGGGGGTGTCGCATACGGGAGCGCGGCCGGCGCCGATCCGGTGGCGGCCGCGTCCGAGGCGATTGCGGAAGCCTTGGGCGCGGAAGCGCTGGGCCGCGCAAACCGAGGCGCAGCGCCGCCCGTCGAGCCCGAAACCATCGCCGCGCTGCCAGCCGACGTAGTCGACACCGGCGACTCGGTGAAGCTCGACGAGCTGGTGAAAGCCGACGTGAGCAAACCGGCGCTGATGAGCGTCCTGCGTGACGCCGGGCTGTGCGCGTACGCCGTCGACCTCACGTGCGACGAGCTACGAGACGTGGGCGCGGTCGCTGTCCGCGTGGTTGTGCCCGGTCTCCTGCTGGACGCGGATCCCGAAAGCGCCGCGTCGCACGCCAGCACTCGCCTGGCGCAAGCCGCCCGTGCGCTGGGGCTCGAGCAAGAGGCTGGGGCTGGAGAGGCGCTACCGCGATGAGGTTGGCGATGGTGGGCGTCGGTGACTTCGGTCGTGCGGTCATCGGTGAGGCCCGTCAGGCCGGGATCGATGTCGCCGTCGTCCCCGATGGCCTCGGGGACGACGCGCTCGTGGCAGTCGTCGCATCACGACCGGTGCCGTCGGTCGCTCACGAGCTGGACCGCGCTGGGCAGCCGCTCGTTCCGGTCTGGGGTGTCGACGGCGCGCTTCAGGTCGGCCCGGTCATCACCCGAGGAGCGCCCTGCTTCGCCTGCTACGAAGCGCGTCTACGGCAACACGCGGTCGATCTCGAGGCCCACGATGCGATCGCATCGCACTGGGTCACCACCGCTCCACCACCGCCGACGGAAAGGCTGAGCCGCCACGCGCCGACGGCCGCCGCAGAGTTGGCCCGCATCCTCGCTGCGCCGGATGCCTCGGCAGGCTGGGTGTGGCGCTTCGACGGATCGACGACGTCGGCGGGCCGCGTCATCGCCCGCCACCGCTGTCAGTGCAGGTCTCGTAACCGATGACCGGGCCGCAGCTGCGCACAGGCGTCGAGTTCGTGGCGCTTCCCGATGGCGTTGTCATCGTGAACGCCGGCCCGCCGGTTCGCTTCCGCGGCCGCGCCGCGATCGACGTGCTTCGCCCGGTCCTCGGAGCGCTCGACGGCACGCTGACTCCGCCAGCGCTCGCCGATCAACTCGAGCTCAAGCCGGCCCACGTCGAACGCGCCCTCGGAATCCTGCGCGAGCACGACCTGCTCGAGCCCTAGCGCGCTCTGACTTCAGCTCAGCCTCCGCCGGCGCCGACCGCGTGAGTCTCCCCGGTGCGCCCGTCACGAAGCGTGCGGCCGCCCAACGGACTCGCGAGGGTCACGTCCAGTGATCGCCGGACCCCGATGTCATCGCACCCGACCGCGGCGCGCTTTTGAAGCGTGTGGGTGCGCAAAGTCACCACCACCTCCTTCGGGCTCTCACTCACGAGCGCGGAGTACGTCGGCTTGCACGGCTCGGGCTTCTTCGCTTCTCGCCCGCCCACGAAACCGATGACGAGTGTGCGCTCGCCGTCGACCTGCGCCGAGTCCCACCGCGGGCCGGCCGACGTGACCACGGTGCCCGAATCCGACGCCACCCGAAAGTACGCGGCGACAAGCAGTGCAGCCGCGCCCAACGTGAGTAGGGCGATCGTGGCGCGCAGGCCGGCGGTCATCGCGGCTCAGCCACGAGAACGCCGGAGGACTCGAGCGTCGCGACCTCGGCCTCGGTGTAGGCCGCCCACGTCGTGAGCACATCGGCATTGTGCTCGCCGCGGTACGCGGCAACCCCGTGGACGCCTGACGTCGCCGCAGAGAAACGGTAAGGGGACTGAACCACGCGCCGCCGCCCGCCGGCGCGGTCGTCGATCTCGGCGACTGTGCCGCGGTCCGCGGCGGTCGGCGATACAAATGCTGCGGCGGTGGAGTTCACGTCGCCCCACGGCACGCGGGCGGCATCGAGCGCCACCTTCAACTCGGCCCGGTCACCGAATCCGGCAACCCATTCGTCTAGTGCCGCTCGCCGCAGTCGCGCCTTGTCGGGAATCGGCACGGCGCCGGGTGCGGGGTCGTCGATCCCATGGGCGCGCGAGAGCGCAGCCCACAGGTATTTCATCTCTCCTGCGAGCAGGATCGGGCCGCCGGGCGCGTCGAACACGCGGCCACCGAGGCGCACGATCGGTTCCTCGTCGAGCGCGTAGTGCGCATAGTCGTCGGTGGCCAGCATGGCGTCGTGCATCGCCAGATCGATGTGCTGGCCCGTGCCCATACGGTCGCGGAGGCGCAGCGCGGCGAATATCGCGATCAGGCCGTGGAGCCCGGCGTTCGTGTCGGCGATCGAGAGAATTGGATCCGATGGCAGCACTCCGTCGAACTCCGCTTGCCGGGCCAGGAAGCCCGTCTCCGCGTGGATCACGGGCGCGTACGCAGGGCGGTGCTGCTCCGGCCCGCGTTGGCCGAAGCCGGTCACGGACAGCATCACGACGTCGGGATTGACCGTGCGCAGCACCTCGTAATCGAGCCCGAGCCGCGCCAGCACGCCCGGGCGAAAGTTCTCGATCACGATGTCGGCCTGCGCCGCCAACCGCCGCACGACCTCTACGCCCTCTTCGGTCTTGACGTCGACGCACACGTTGCGCTTGCCGACGTTCTGCTGCGTGAACCAGCCGGAGATGCCGTGGCGGACGTGCCCCCAAGACCGCGTGATGTCGCCCTCGGGCGGCTCGACCTTCACGACGTCGGCACCTAGGTCGGCGAGCATGCGCGCCGCGATCGGGCCGGCGACCACCCGCGAGAGGTCGAGTACGCGAAGGTCGTCGCACGGGTACATCACGCGAAAGCTACTGACGGCGCTTCCTAGAGCGCGCCCGCGGGACGTGTGTAGCGTGGCCCCCCCGTGGCCCCCCACTACACCGGCGCAGGCGACGACGGCACCACCGGGCTCCTGTACGGCGGGCGCGTCGCCAAGGATTCGGTTCTTCCGACGGCGTACGGCGACGTCGACGAGGCGCAGGCGTTCATCGGCCTCGCTCGCACCGAGTTCGCCGCTGGCGGTGAGGTCGACGACTTGCTCGTGCATGTCGCCCGCGACTTGTGGGTGCTGATGGCCGAGCTCGCTACCGCTCCCGAGAACCGACACAAGCTCACGCCTGGACAGGGCGCGGTGACCGTCGACATGGTCCAGGGTCTCGAATCCCGCATTGGCGAGCTCGAGACGCGTTTCGAAGTGCCCCGCGAGTTCGTCGTCCCCGGCCAAACCCGTGCCGCCGGCGTGCTCGACGTGGCCCGCACGGTCGTGCGCCGCGCCGAGCGCCATGCGCTGGCCGCTGCCGGTGACGGGTCCCACGTCGTTCCGTACCTCAACCGTCTCTCCAGCCTGCTGTGGTCGATGGCCCGCTGGGTCGACGGCGATTCCACCCTCCGGACAAAGGACGTCTCGTAATGCCCATCACTTTCGTCGCCGCCAAGTCGCTGCCCGAGGACCTCGACGCGGTCATCGTCGACGTCTTCTCCGGTCCCGTCGTGCCGGACGCGTCGGCTCACCTGCTCGACGTCGCCCACCTTCGCGCCAGCGGCTTCACCGGTAAGCCGGGTACCACCCACTCGGTCCCTGGCCCGAACGGCACCACCGTGATCGCGGTCGGGCTCGGCGACCAAGAACATCTGTCGGTCGACGACGTGCGCAACGGGATCGCCGTGGCGGCGCGCGCTGCGCGACGTTTCGCCAACGTCGGCACCACGATCGGCAACGCACCCGCGACGCTCGACCCGAAGGCGATCGGCCAGGCCATCGCCGAGGGCGTCGTGCTCGGCACCTACAAGTTCACGAAGCTGAAAAAGCAGGGTGAGAGCGACGCGCTGACGACCTTCACGGTCGCCGGCGGACCAAAGGGGCGCGTGCAGGCCGGTCTCGACCGCGGCGCGCGCATCGCCGAAGCAGTGGTGTGGGCGCGCGACCGGGTCAACGAGCCCGCCGGGCACATGAACCCGACCGATCTCGCCAACGCCGCCGCCGCGCTGGCGAAGGCGTCGCCCGCGCTGACCGCTACGGCCTGGGACGAGAAGACCATCCAGAAGGAGCGCCTCGGAGGTTTGCGCGGGGTCTCGCTCGGGTCGTCCGCCCCACCGCGGCTCATCCGCCTGGCCTACGAGCCCACCGGCGCGAAGAAGACGCTGATTTTCGTCGGCAAGGGCATCACGTTCGACTCCGGCGGGCTGTCGCTGAAGACGGGCGACGGGATGATGACGATGAAGACCGACATGGCCGGGGGCGCGGCAGTGCTCGCCGCCGTGGCCGCCTGTGCCGATCTCGGCGTCAAGCATCGAGTCATCGGCATCGTGCCGGCGACCGAGAACCTTCCGGGACCATCGGCAATCAAACCGGGTGACGTCCTCACAGCCCGCAACGGGACGACGATGGAGGTCCTGAACACCGACGCCGAGGGGCGCCTCGTGCTCGCCGACGGCCTCGCGCTCGCCGTCGAGGAGAACCCGGCTGCGATCGTCGACCTTGCGACGCTCACCGGGGCGGCACCGGTGGCGCTTGGCCGGCGCATCGCCGCTCTCATGGGCAATCACGCTGAATTCACCGAGAAAGTGAAGCGATCCGCGGCTGCCGCCGGTGAGTTCGTCTGGGAGCTTCCGTTGCCGGCGATGTACCGCAAGCACATCGATTCGGAGGTCGCCGACATCCAGAACATCGGCCGCCCGGGCCAAGCGGGCACGATCATCGGCGGCCTGTTCCTCCAGGAGTTCGTCGGCGACACACCCTGGGTGCACCTCGATATCGCAGGGCCGTCCCGTATCGACGAGGCCGACGGCGAGTATGTCAAGGGCGCGAGCGGCTTCGGCGTCCGGACTCTGATCGAGCTCGCCAGCTCGTTCCGCTGACCGAAAAGGGCACCTCGGCGGGCTGCGCGGGCGACAACGGACATTCCGCACGGCGAGGTGGGTTGTGGTGCCTGCGGGAGTAGCGTTGGGTAGATGTTGCGCAATCGCCGGCTTTTCGTCGCGTCCCGGACCGTCCTCGCAGTCGCGAGCGCCGCGGCTGCGGTCGGCTTGGTCGCCGCCCACGTGGCCAGCGGTCCGGCGGCGACCGCAGCCGACGACGACCTCGTGCTGACGGGCCCCGAACGCGACGGTTCTCCGCACGTGCGCACCTTCCGTCCCAACGGCGCACCCGGCGGCGTCGAGATCAGCGCCGCGGGCACGTCGGTGTCAGGGGCGACGGTTGCAGTAGGCGACATCACCGGTGACGGTGTCGCCGAGATCGTCACCGGCTCGGGCGAGGGAACTTCCTCGGCCCTGCAGGTGTGGAGTCGCGACGGCAAGACCATGATCGCCCAGACAGCGCCGTTCGGCGCCTTTCAAGGTGGCGTCAACGTGGCCACGGCGGCAATCGACGGCGCGGCCGGCCACGAGATCATCGTCGGAGCCGGCCCCGGCGGCGGCCCGCATGTGCGGATCCTGAAGCTTTCGGGCGCGACGTTCAGCGAGGTCAGCGGCTTCTTCGCGTATGACCAGGGCTTCCGCGGCGGCGTGTTCGTCGCTGGCGCTCCCGGGCTACTGGTCACGGGCGCGGGAGCTGGAGGCGGCCCGCACATCCAGGTGTTCGGCGTATCGCCGACGGGCGAGCGGACGACGCAGGCCGGCTTCATGGCCTTCGAGGGGCGCTTCCCGGGCGGGGCGCGGGTGGCGGTCGGCGAGGTCGACGGTGACGCCGCCTTGGAGGTTGTCGTCGGTGCTGGTCGCGGCGGGGGCCCGCGCGTCCAGGTGTTCAACAGTGACGGATCGGCCACCGGCGTCGACTTCTTCGCCTACGCCCCGGCGTTCACGGGCGGTGTGTGGGTGGCCACTGCGTCCGCCGTGCGCAACCCGGGCGACCGCATCATCACCGGCGCCGGGCCCGGCGGAGCGCCACATGTGCGCGTGCTCGGCGTCACCGGTACGTCGATCACCGAGGTGGTCGGGTTCTACGCGTACGTCCAGGAATTCGCGGGAGGCGTCCGCGTTGCAGGCTTCCCGGCCGCATCGGGTAACTCCGGGACCACGACGACGACGGCTGGCGGCGCCACGACCACGGGCGGCGCCGGCGCAACCACGACGACGGCGCCGTGCACCGGCACCCGTCTTCCGAACGGCACCTGCGTACCGGCTGGCGGGACAACCACCACCACCGGTTCGGGCGGGACGACCACTACGGCAGCGGGTGGCGCGACAACCACTACTGCAGCCCCTACGACGACCACCGCGGCTCCGGCGACGACCACCACCGCTGGACCGGGTGCAAGCACCACGACGACTGCCTGCGATGGCACCGTCGTCGGCAGTAACTGCGTACCCGTTCCCTAGCCTGAAGGGCGTATAGCGCTCTCAGGATTGGATGTCGCGGCGTCAGCGGTGTGCGCGGTCGACGCCCACCCTGCGCACTCGTACGCGAGCGCCGGGTGGTATCCCCAGCGCAACAGCTGACGTTCCACTGCGGCGCGGTCCTCGCCCACGCCGACGAGCGAGAGTGCCAACTGTCGACACCGGCGACGGATTCCCTGTGCCGGCGGTGCCTTGAGCTGATCGGCCTGCCACTTGTCGTGGCGCTGGCGCAGGTTGTCAGTCAGGTGCAGCACCTGACGACGATTGAGCGGCGGCACACGCCGGCGCACCTCTAGCGACCCGTCTGCCGGGTGCCAGCGGGCGAGGTCGAATTGAACGAGGCGAGCGAGCGCCCGAGCGAAAGGCGAGTTGCGGCCACCCTTGTCACCCAGGCCGAGCTCACGGGCGCAGCTCGCAAGCTCGAGCGTAAAACCGTCGGGATGCTGTTCGAGACCGGCCGCGAGACGGCGCAGCAACCACGAGGTCGACGGGCCGAGCGTGCCGAGCCAATAGGCCTCGACGTAGGGCGAGCGGGGGTCGAATCCGAGCGCATCGATGACGGGATCAGTCCAGGCGAGGATCGTGAGGGTGCCGGTCGCAGGAATGGATGGGGCGGGGGCGAGGGTCATACAACGTAGTTTCATGATTTTTCATGCATTGTCAATCTCGCTCGGCCGGAGCGCGAAACTCGTGTCGTGGCGGGTGTCGACGAAGTTCGTGCATGGGTGGCGGCGACGGACAATGCCGTGGCGCTGACCGGCGCGGGGCTGTCGACCGACTCGGGGATCCCGGATTTCCGCGGCCCGAACGGCATCTGGACGAAGAACCCGTCGGCGGAGCGCAAGGCGCACATCGACGTGTACATGTCGGACCCGGAGCACCGCCGGGAGTCCTGGCAGAACCGACTGAAGATGCCCCTCTGGGACGCGCAGCCGAACGCCGGCCACCGTGCGCTGGTCGACCTCGAGCGCGCCGGGCACCTGGGGTGGATCGTCACCCAGAACATCGATGGCCTTCACCAGCTGGCGGGCAGCGACCCAGAGAGGGTTCTCGAGCTGCACGGGACGTGGTGGCGCACGCGCTGCATGCGCTGTGCCGACGAGCGGCCGATGGCAGACACGCTCGACCGAGTGCGCAGTGGTGAGCCTGACCCGCCGTGCCTCTTGTGTGGCGGCATTCTCAAGTCGGCGACGATCAGCTTCGGACAACAGCTCGATCCCGACGTCATCGACACCGCCGCCACCGTGTCGGCGGCGGCCGACCTCATGCTGGTGGTGGGGTCGAGCCTCGGCGTGCATCCAGCGGCGTCACTGGTCCCGCTGGCGGTGCGCCAGGGCGCCCGCCTAGTGATCGTCAATGCCGACGAAACGCCGTACGACGACCTTGCGCACGCCGTGATCCGCGAGCCGATCAGCGACGTTCTGCCCTCCCTCGTACCGATCTGAGCCGCGCGCGGCACGGGTTTTTACGCAGGCCGAGCCGGCTTTGCCGGTCGGCCTCTCACCGCTCGGCTGAAGGCCGACCGTCCTGCTCGGGAGCCGAGCTTCGCCCGGCGACCGAAGACCATCGCCCCCGGTGAACCACATCGTGGTGGGGGCGGTGGCCGCGTTTGAGGGAAGGGGAGGGGCGGTCGGGGGCGGGGTGACCGATCGTGATCGCGCCGACCGGCGTGAACTCCTCCGGGACGCCGAACGCCGCGCGCAGCGCGGGCACATGCGGGCCGAACACGCCGAAGAAGAGCGCGCCGAGGTCCTCGTCGACGACCGCGAGCAGCATGGCCATTGCCGCGAACCCGGTGTCGATGTGCCAGTAGGGCACAGGCCAGCGGTCCTCGTCGCGATCGACCCAGCCCTTGTCGGCCTCGGCGTAGCGGTCGAGGTACGCGTCGCGGTTTGAGAAGGGCACGACGATGACGGGGGCGGCGAACAGTCCGGGCCAGGCGAAGTTTGCCCGCGCCTCGCCGTCCGGGAAGGTCGTGTCCCAGAACTTCGCCGTCTGCTCCGGTGTGTCGAGGACAAGGAAGCCCCATCCCTGTGTGAAGCCGGCCGACGGTGCTCGCAGCCCGGCGGCGAGGATTCGCTCGAGCGCATCCGGGTCCACGGGCTCGTCGGTGTACGAGCGCACCATCCGCCGGCGGCGGACAACGTCGCGGAACTCCACGGCGCCGGACACTACGGGCTGCGTATTGTGCTCGGCGTGTTCAAGACCATCGTTGTGGGGACCGACGGATCACCGACCGCGGCCGACGCCGTGCGGGCCACGGGGAAGCTCGCTCAGCTCTCGGGTGCGACGGTTCACGTGGTCACCGCCTACCGGCCGACATCGGAGCTCTTTTTTCACCCCGAGTTCGCAGCGCTACCTGCCGACGTGCACGAGCAGATCGACCCGGCCGGCGGCGCCCGTCAGACGGCCGAGCACGGCGTGGGGATGCTCGGTGCGTCGGTCACAGGCGAGGCCCACGCCCGGCCGGGCGCACCAGCTGACGTGCTGTGCGACGTCGCCGCCGATGTGAGCGCCGACCTCATCGTGGTCGGCAACCGCGGCATGACAGGGGCGCGGCGCATGCTCGGGTCGGTGCCGAACTCCGTCACGCACCACGCACCGTGCGCAGTGCTCATCGTCCCGACCTCCTGAAGACCGCCCGCCGGGAATCCTGACCGGACAGGTAGGGTTTACGGTCCTATGGCGACGTCCCGAGAACTGCTGGCCGCAGCAAAGGCTGAGATCCGCGAAGTAGACGGCGCGGCCGCGGAAGCCCGGCTGGCGGAGAACAAGGACGCGCTCGTCCTCGATGTGCGCGAGGCCGATGAGTACGAACAGGGCGCTATCCCAGGGGCGTTGCATCTGCCGCGGGGGTACCTCGAGGTGCAGATCGAAGGAAAAATCCCCGACCACGACGCCGAGATCATCGTGCAGTGCGCCGGTGGTGTGCGCTCCGCGTATGCGGCGAAGACGCTCCAGGAGCTTGGCTACACGAATGTTGTGAGCCTCGCCGGCGGGTTCAATCGGTGGAAGGACGATGGCCGGCCGTGGAAGGTCCCCCAGACCCTCACCCCGGAGCAGCGAAACCGTTATCAGCGCCACCTGTTGTTGCCCGAGGTGGGCGTCGCTGGTCAGCAGAAGCTGCTCGACTCGAAGGTGCTGCTGCTCGGTGCCGGCGGGCTCGGCTCACCGGCGGCGATGTATCTCGGCGCGGCGGGTGTCGGCACGATCGGCATCATCGACATGGACGTGGTGGACGCGTCGAACCTCCAGCGCCAGATCCTGCACAACATGGACCGCATCGGCGATCGCAAGGTCGACTCGGCGAAGAAGACCATCGCGCTGATCAACCCCGATGTGAATGTCGTCACGCACGACGTGCGGCTCGGTGCCGACAACATCACCGACATCATCGACGGATACGACGTCATCGTCGACGGCACTGACAATTTCCCGACGCGGTACCTCGTCAACGACGCGTCGCTCCTGCAGCGAATCCCGGTCGTCTACGGAGCGATCTTCCGCTTCGAGGGCCAGGTCTCGGTGTTCCACCCCTACGTTGGGCCGTGCTACCGCTGCATGCTGCCGGTGCCGCCGCCTGCGGACCAAGCGCCTTCGTGCGCAGAGGCCGGCGTGCTCGGCGTGCTGCCCGGGATCATCGGGTCGCTCCAGGCGATAGAGGCGATCAAGCTGCTGCTCGGCCTCGGCGATCCGCTCGTCGGGCGGCTGATGGCCTACGACGCGCTCGAGCAGAGCTTCCGCACGTTCAAGCTGCGCCGCGACCCGAACTGCCCCGCATGCGGCCCCGACGCCCCTCCGATCCAGATCGCCGAGTACGACGAACTCTGCATGCCCCACCCCACCGCGCCCCCCGCGTAACACCGCGCCCAGGTTTGTCGGTGCAAGTGGCGGTGATCGGCGGGGTTGTCGGTGTAAGTGGCGATCGCTAGCGGTGTTGTCGGTGT
>DATLOH010000134.1:0-17267 GCA_035536375.1 Acidimicrobiales bacterium | reverse complement strand
TGATCATCGGTGACCGCAAGACGGGCAAGACCGCCGTGGCGATGGACACGATCATCAACCAGCGCGGCCTGGGCGTGAAGTGCATCTACGTCGGCATCGGCCAGAAGGCTTCGACCGTGGCCGAACTCGTCACAACGCTCGAGGCCGCCGGCGCCATGGAGTACACGGTCGTCGTCACCGCCCCCGCTTCTGACCCTGCGCCGTACAAGTACCTCGCCCCCTACGCCGGTTGCGCGATCGGGCAGCACTGGATGGAGAACGGCGAAGCCGCGCTCATCATCTACGACGACCTGTCGAAGCAGGCCGAGGCCTACCGCTCGATGTCGCTGCTGCTGCGCCGCCCCCCGGGCCGCGAGGCCTACCCGGGCGACGTCTTCTATCTCCACAGCCGCTTGCTCGAGCGTGCCGCCAAGCTTTCCGACGCGCTGGGCGCCGGTTCGCTCACCGCGCTGCCGGTCATTGAGACCAAGGCGGGCGACATCTCCGCCTACATCCCGACGAACGTGATCTCGATCACCGACGGACAGATCTTCCTCGACCTCGACTTGTTCAACTCGGGTGTGCGCCCGGCAATGAATGTGGGCACGTCGGTTTCCCGAGTCGGCGGCTCGGCTCAGATCAAGGGCATGAAGGCGGTGGCCGGCGGGCTCAAGCTCGACCTCGCCAACTTCCGTGAGCTCGAAGCCTTCGCGGCGTTCGGTTCCGATCTCGACAAGGCGAGCCAGAACCTGCTCGACCGCGGCTACCGCCTCGTCGAGCTGCTCAAGCAGACCAACGGAAGCCCGATGCCTGTCGAGGAGCAGGTCGTGTCGATCTTCGCCGGAACCAACGGCTACCTCGACGATCTCGCCATCGAGGACGTAAAGCGCTTCGAGGCCGAGCTGCTCGCTGACGTCAAGGCCCGCAACGCAGGGCTCCTCGACGGACTCCGGTCCGGCGGTGCCCTGCCCGAGGACGAACTGAAGACGGCCATCACCGACTTCAAGGGCCGCTTCACCCCATCGGTCGCGGCCACGGCCGTCGAGGCATAGAGGCCGGATAAATGGCATCGGGCAAGGAGCGCGTCCTTCGGCGCCGGATCAAGAGCGTCGAGTCGACGAAGAAGATCACGCGCGCCATGGAGCTCATCGCTGCGAGCCGCATCGTCAAGGCGCAACAGCGCGTCGCCGCCGCTCGTCCATACAGCGAGCAGATCACCAACGTCATCCGCAGTTTGGCTGCCGCCGGCGCGGGCGGCGGTAACCCGCTGCTCGCCGAGCGAGACGAAGTGCGCAACGTCGCCTTCGTCGTGCTTACCGCCGACCGTGGCCTGGCCGGTGGCTACAACTCCAGCGTGCTGCGCGCAGCGGAGCGGGCCATCAAGGCCGAGCAGGCCGCGGGCAAGGGCACGGTGCTCGTGCTTGTCGGCAAGAAGGCCATCGCGTACTTCCGCTTTCGCGGCTACACGATCGACGCCAGCTTCACCGGCATGAGTGACAGCCCGACTTACGAAGACGCCCGCGCCGTAGCGGCCGAGGTGATGACGCGGTTCGAGAGCGGCGACGTCGACCGTGTCGAGCTCATCAACACGCAGTTCTTCTCCGTCGGCACCCAGAAGGTGGCGCACCGCCGGTTCGTGCCGATCGAGCAGGAGTCGGTCACCGAAGCTCCTGAAGGCCCGCGGGCGGATTACGAATACGAGCCCTCCGCCGAAGGCATTCTCGATCGGCTGTTGCCGCGCTACGCCGAGGCCCGCCTGTTCGCCGCGTTGCTCGACTCGGCCGCTTCCGAACACGCGGCGCGTCAGCGGGCCATGAAGTCGGCCACAGACAACGCCGAAGAAGTCATCAAGGTCCTGGCCCGCCAGATGAACCGGGCCCGCCAGGAATCGATCACCACCGAGATCATGGAGATCGTGGGTGGCGCCGAGGCGCTGGCCGCGGCTGCCAGCGGTGACGTCGACCTGCTGCGCGACCGCATCGAAGACCCCGACCTGTTCCGTCACCAAGTGCGCCATCTCGACCGGCGCGAGCGTCAGCCCAACTAGGAGCCGTAATGACCGTTACCGAAAACGCGCCAGAGACTGCACTCAAGGACGGCCGCATCGTCGCCATTGTCGGCCCGGTCGTCGACGTCGAGTTCCCGCCCGACGGGCTGCCCGAACTGAACGGCGCGCTCGAGTTCACCGTCGAGGACGAGGGCAAGAAGACGGTCATCACCGCTGAGGTAGCGCAGCACATCGGCGACAGCCGCGTGCGGGCCATCGCAATGAAGCCCACCGACGGCCTTACGCGCGGCACCCCGGTGCGCAACCTCGGCCACGGCATTCAGGTGCCGGTCGGCAAAGAGACGCTCGGCCACGTCTTCAACGTCATCGGTGAGCCCCTCGACACCCGGGGCGAGAAGATCGAAGGCCTCGACGAGATGTGGGAGATCCACCGTCCCGCGCCCGCCTTCGACACGCTCGACCCCGAGACCAAGATGTTCGAGACCGGCCTGAAAGTGGTCGACCTTCTTGAGCCTTACCGGACCGGCGGCAAGATCGGCCTGTTCGGCGGTGCCGGCGTCGGCAAGACCGTGATGATCCAGGAGATGATCATTCGGGTGGCCCGCCAGCACGGTGGCGCGTCGGTGTTCGCCGGTGTCGGTGAGCGTACGCGTGAGGGCAACGACCTCTGGCTGGAAATGGCCGAGTCGGGCGTGCTCGCCAACACTGCGCTCGTCTACGGCCAGATGGACGAGCCGCCGGGCGTGCGCCTGCGCGTCGCGCTCTCTGCGCTGACCATGGCCGAGTACTTCCGTGACGTCGCCGGTCAGGACGTGCTGCTGTTCATCGACAACATCTTCCGCTTCACGCAGGCCGGTTCCGAGGTTTCGACGCTGCTCGGCCGCATGCCGTCCGCAGTCGGTTACCAGCCGACGCTCGCCGACGAGATGGGTGTGCTCCAAGAGCGCATCACGTCGGTCAAGGGCAAGTCGATCACGTCGCTGCAGGCCGTGTACGTGCCCGCCGACGACTACACCGACCCGGCGCCGTTCACGGCGTTCACCCACTTCGACGCCACGACCAACCTCGATCGCGGCGTGTTCGCCAAGGGGATCTTCCCGGCGGTCGACCCACTCGCCTCGACGTCGAACATTCTTCAGCCAGACGTCGTCGGCGAGGAGCACTACCGGGTTGCCGCCAACACGATCCGCGTGCTCCAGCGCTACAAGGAGCTCCAGGACATCATCGCCATCCTCGGCATCGACGAGCTGAAGGAAGAGGACAAGGTGCTCGTGGGCCGGGCGCGCAAGATCGAGAAGTTTCTCGGTCAGCCCATGTACGCCGGTGAGCCGTTCACGCAGATCCCCGGTACCAACGTGCCGGTGGCCGAGACGGTCGAGGCGTTCGGCAAGCTGCTCGGTGGCGAGTTCGACGACATCCCCGAGCAGGCGTTCTTCAACGTCGGCGGCATCGACGACCTGCTCAAGAAGTCCGAGCAGCTGAAGGCGCAGGGCTAACACTCCGATGGCTATGCAGGTCGAGGTCGTCTCGCCTGAGCGCGTGCTCTTCTCGGGCGAGGCCGACATGGTCGTCGCACGCTCCGAAGGCGGCGACATCGCGTTCCTCAGCGACCATGCGCCGTTCCTCGGCGCGCTCGGGGTCGGTCTCGTGCGGGTGAAGCTGAGCGACGGCAACGATGTAAAGGTCGCGGTTCACGGCGGCTTCGTCGAGGTCCGCGACAACCACGTGATCATCCTGAGCGACGTCGCCGAGCTCGCGGATCAGATCGACGCCGACCGCGCCCGCGTCGCGCTGGCGGCTGCCGAGGAGAAGCTCCGCGCCGGCACCGACGCCGACGCCGAAGCCGCCCTGCGACGCGCCCAGACCCGCCTCGAACTCGTCGGCTGAGAGAAGCAAGTAGGGGGTCGTTTTCGCTCGCTAGGTGAGCGAAAAGGACCCTCTGTAGGTTCTTGGGATGGCGCGGCGGCGGTTGGGGGTCGTACTGCTGTTGCCGGAGCCCGTTTCGGCTGAGGTCAACGTGCTGCGGCGGGCGCTGGGCGATACCGCGTACGGGCGAGTGCCGCCGCACATCACACTGGTGCCGCCGGTCAACGTGCGCGAGGACAAGCTCGACGACGCGGTCGCACTTGTGCGATCCGCTGCAGCTGCAGAAAGCGGGCCGATCGAGTTGCACCTCGGCCCGGCCGTGTCGTTTCACCCGGTGACCCCGGTGGTGTACCTGCCGGTAGGCGGCGACATCGCCGCGGTCCATCGCCTGCGCGCTGCGGTGTTCCAACCGCCGCTCGAACGAACCGTCGACTTCGAATTCGTCCCCCACGTCACCCTCGGCGACGAGGTGGCCGAGGACGCGATCGCCGGAGCGAAGCTGGCTTTGCGCGGCTACGCCGCCGACGTCGAGATCGACCGCATCACGATCATGGAGCAGGCGGACGACCACATGTGGTGGCCGCTCGCCGACAGCACTCTGGAACGCGCTGAGCCACGGCTCGTCGCCGGCCGTGAGTTCACGATGACGACGCAAACCGTCTCGACCGCGCAGGCGTACGCGCTGGGGGACCAGCGCTCGCTGGCGATCGAGGCGCGAGACGGCAACGAGCTCGCAGGTTTCGCCCGCGGCCGGCTGGTCGCACGGCGCGCGTGGCTCGACGAGCTGTCGGTCGTCAAACGATCGCGGGCCGTCGGTCTCGGAGCGTTGCTCATGCGCAGGTTCGCTCGTGCCGCTGCCGCGAAGGGCGCGACCGAACTAGCCGCGTTGCCCGGCGTCGCGCCGGTCGAGTTCCTCGAGCGCATGGGCTTCATCGGTAGCTCCACTGACATGTTCACCCGCAACGCCGGGCCGTAGTCTGCGTCTATGACGCGCTTGGCCGTGATCGGCCTGGCCCTTGTGGCCCTCGTTGCGGGCGTCGCTGGTGCGCTACTCGGATCGCCGTGGCGCGACGAAGCGGCAACGACCGCCGCACCGCAAACAGCCAGCGCCAGGCCGACGACCGACGACGCGCTCTCGATCGTCGCAACCGCGACGGGTCCGCTCGTCACCGTGCACGAGTCGCCCGACGGGGCCGTGCGTCAGCCGCTCCCTAACCCGCTTCCGTCGAACGCGCCTCTGACGTTCCTGGTGCGTGAGCAACGCGTCGGATGGCTGCGGGTGCTGCTACCGCTTCGCCCGAACGGCAGCGAGGGGTGGATCAAGCTCGCCGATGTGACACTCAACAGCCACCGCTTCCGGATCGTCGTCGAACTCGGCGCCCACCGCATCACCGTTACGAAGGGCGACGAGGTGATCCTCCAGGAGCCGGTCGGCGTCGGGACGGCCGATACTCCGACCCCCGGCGGGCTGTACTACACGAAGGAGTTGCTCCAGCCGCCGAACCCCAACGGCCCGTACGGGCCGTTCGCCTACGGCTTGTCTGGATTCTCCAACGTGCTCACGAGCTTCGCGGGAGGAGAGGGCGTCGTCGGTATCCACGGCACCGACGACCCTTCGGCGCTGGGTAAGGACGTGAGCAAGGGCTGCATCCGCATGAGCAACGAGGGCATCACCCGACTTGCCGAGATCCTGCCGCTCGGCGTTCCCGTGGAGATCACGCCCTGATATTCGAGTGAGGGTTTTGTGACCCTGCGTGGCAAGAATGGCGACAAACCGCGGTCGACCAGGTAGCCTGAGACCACCTGTCGCGATGTGCTGGGTTGACTCGGAGGCTGCAAAAACGGTGAGAAAACACCTATCGGGCTGGGCTGCATCGGCCCTCGTGGTCGCGACATTGGGTTACATGATCGGTGTCGCCGTCAGTGGTTACAGCGCCGTGACGCCCGCGCCCGGATTCAAGGGGTTCGCCACGGCGACCCCGATCCACGTCGATGCGCTCCAGGCGAGCGCTACCTCGCGACTCGCCGACGTCGAGGTCGCGTTTTCGGGCGCGGCTGCGGACTCGGCCGGCTTTGGCACGACCAGCCTTCAGAACGAGATGCAAATCAACATTCAGCCCAACAACACCACGGCGACACCGCCTGCCGCGTTCCCGGGGAAGAACGCGTCCGGGCGGGGTTCTGGTATCGAAGTCGGTGCGAATACTCCGCTGCCGAGCCAGACGCGGCAGATCGTGCAGGCAGGCGAGGCGCAGGCGGTCGCACCGCCCAACACCGACCTTGTCACCAGGCAAGTGCTCGGCCCCACGATCCCGACGAATCCGGTCCTCTACGCGAGCCTCCTGCGCGGGCAGGCCCAGGCGGTCTTCGATCCGAATCCCTGCCTCGCCAATCCGATTGCGTTAGGGCTCGGCTACATCGCCGACGCACAGCTCCTGAACGCCGGCACTGCGGGGCCCGACGGCCGCATGAGCGCACCGGTGCTCGCAACGGACGACCCCAACCCTGAACGGGCGGTGACCCAATCGCGGTCGGTCGTCTACCCGATCGCGAACGGCGACGGTACGTTCGGCCTTGTCTCCGAGACGCGCTCGACGTTTGCGCCAATCAACATCGCCCGCAACGGCCCCACGCCGGCCCCCGACGTCATCATCGAGGTCCTCGGCGAGTGGATCTTCCGGGCCACTGCAACCGGCAAGACCGCCGGTGCCAAGATCGAGCAGACGGTTCGCACGCCGACCGGCGAGGCCGCCACGCCCACGACCACCGTCATACGCATCTCGACCAACGGCGGCACGAGCTTCACCGACATCACCTTCCAGCAGCTCCCGGCCTTCGGCGCATCCGGTTTCGTGATTCCTGCGCCGCTGGCGCCGATCATCCAGGGCGCGATCGGTGAAGACGCCCGAGCCATCGCCGCTCCCGGTACGCCGCCGAACCCCACGTCGACACCGACCGTGGAAGCGGACGGCACGGAGGCGACCGGCGCCGCCGACGTCCTGCGCATCCAGATCCTCGAAGGCAACGCCGCGCCGGCGCCCGCCGGGGCTCACGCCGCCGACTTGCGCATCGGTCACCAGGAAGCGTCGGTCGAGGTGCCTGCCGGTGGGTTCAGATGCACGGTGGCCGACACGACCACGACCACCGCCGACGCATCGACCACGACATCGTCGACGTCTTCGACCACCGCGCCGACCACTACAAGCGCACCGGCGACATCGAGCACAACCCGCCCCGCGGTTTCACCCACGACGACGCAGCGCCCGGCAAACCCGCCGCCGCCCGCGCCGCCGGCGCGGCCCGTGGTGGTCAGCCCGAACTTCGTCGGCTGACCTCGGAGGGGCGGAGCCTCAGCCGAACTCGACTGCGGAGTACTCGGCCAGCTTGGTCAGCCGATGCGTTGCGCTTACGAGGCGTACCGTGCCGGACTTCGAACGCATCACGAGGCTTTGCGTCGATGCGCCCCGCGCGTCGTAGTGCACGCCGCGAAGCAACTCGCCGTCAGTGATGCCCGTAGCGGCGAAGAAGCAGTTGCCGCCTCGCACGAGGTCGTTGGTGTGTAGGACTGCGTCGAGGTCGTAGCCGGCATCCAGCGCAACGCGCCGCTCGTTGTCGTCGCGGACATACAGCCGGCCCTGGATCTCGCCGCCCATGCACTTCAGCGCGGCGGCGGCGATAACTCCTTCGGGCGTGCCTCCGACGCCGAACAGGATGTCGGCACCCGCCTCGGGCCACGCCGTCGAAATCGCGGCGGCCACGTCACCGTCCTGGATGAGCCGGATCCGGGCGCCGGCGGCGCGCACCTCGGCGATCAGATCGGCGTGACGCGGCCGATCGAGAATCACGGCGGTGAGGTCGCGCACGGACTCGTTCTTGGCCTTCGCCAACGCGTGGAGGTTCTCTGTCGGTGAGCGTTGGATGTCGACGCTCCCCACCGCATCTGGTCCGACCGCGAGTTTCTCCATGTACACGCACGGTCCCGGGTTGAACATCGTGCCGCGCTCGCTTACTGCGATGACCGAGATGGCGTTGCCGCGCCCGAGCGACGTGAGCGTGGTTCCTTCGACCGGATCCACCGCGATGTCTGTCTCCGGCGGTGTGCCATCGCCGATGCGCTCGCCGTTGTAAAGCATCGGCGCCTCGTCTTTCTCGCCCTCACCGATCACGACGATGCCGTCCATTGTCACGGTGTCGAGGACGATGCGCATTGCGTCGACTGCGGCCCCGTCGGCACCCTCCTTGTCGCCGCGTCCCATCCAGCGTGACGCCGCCAGAGCGGCCGCCTCGGTTACGCGCACGAGTTCCATGGCCAGGTTGCGGTCAGGGGCCTGCTGAGGGGACATGCGTTCGGACCATACTGGACCCCTATGAATCCTCGGGAGACCTGGCAGGCGGCCTACGACTCCTCTTCTATGCGCGATCTCGACCCCGAAACCATGAGCGGCGTGCCCATCGACGCGGTGTACGGCGACGACGACGGCGAGTTCCCGGGGCAGTACCCCTACACCCGCGGGCCGCACGCGTCGATGTACCGCTCGAAGCTCTGGACGATGCGCATGTTCGCAGGGTTCGGCACGCCTGAGGACACCAATGCGCGGTTCAAGGAGATCCTGCGCAACGGCGGAAGCGGCCTATCGACGGCGTTCGACATGCCGACGTTGATGGGCTGCGACAGCGACGACCCGCGGAGTCTCGGCGAGGTCGGTAAGGGTGGCGTCTCCGTCGACACGCTCGCCGACATGGCCGACCTGTTCGCGGATATCGACCTCGGCGCGGTGACGACGTCGATGACGATCAACTCGCCCGCCGCGATCCTGCTGGCGATGTACGTCGCCGTAGCCGAGGACCACGGGACGCCTCGGGCGGAGCTCGGCGGCACCCTTCAGAACGACATCCTGAAGGAGTACCAGGCGCAGAAGGAGTACATCTTCCCGCCGCGTCCCAGCATGCGGCTGGTCACCGACACGATCCGCTTCGCCGCCGCGGAAATGCCGCGTTGGCATCCCGTGTCCGTGTCCGGATATCACATCCGCGAAGCCGGCAGCACCGCGGCACAGGAGCTGGCGTTCACGATCGCGAACGGGTTCGGCTACGTGGAGGCGGCGGTGGCCGCGGGGCTCGACGTCGACGAGTTCGCCCCGCGCTTGTCGTTCTTCTTCAACTCTCATGTCGACTTCTTCGAGGAGATCGGCAAGTTCCGCGCCGCCCGACGAATCTGGGCGCGCTGGCTGAAGGAGCGCTACGGCGCGCAGGCGGAGCGGTCGATGCAACTGCGGTTCCACACGCAGACCGCCGGCGTCTCCCTAACCGCGCAGCAGCCCGAGGTGAATATCGCCCGTGTCGCCTTGCAAGCCCTCGCCGGCGTCCTCGGTGGCACGCAGAGCCTGCACACGGACAGCTTCGACGAGGCGCTGGCGTTGCCAACAGAGAAAGCCGTGCGCGTCGCGCTGCGCACGCAACAGGTCATCGCGTACGAGACAGGCGTACCGCTGGTCGCAGACCCCTTGGGCGGTTCGCACTACGTCGAGTGGATGACCGACGAGATGGAACGCCGCGCCGAAGAGGTGTTCGCCCATCTCGACGACCTCGGCAAAGGTTCGATTCTCGAAGGCATCTACGCGGCGATCGACAACGGTTGGTTCATGGGCGAGATCGCCGACGCGTCCTGGCGCTTCGAGCGCAAGGTCGCCGACGGGCGACGCATCGTCGTCGGCGTGAACGGGTTCACCGACGGCGACGATGGACGCCCTGAGATCTTGTCCATCTCCGCCGAGGCCGAGGAACTGCAGCGCAAGCGGCTAGAGAGTGTGCGGCAGTCCCGCGATCAACACGCGGTCGTCGAAGCGCTTGCTTCGGTGTCAGCCGCCGCCTCGCAAACCGACACGAACCTCATGCCATCCATACTCGACGCCGTGCGCGTCTACGCAACCGAGGGAGAGATCATCAACGCTCTGGCCGAAGTATTCGGGCGCTATCGAGAAACTGCGGTGTTGTAGATGTCGCAGTGGCCCCCGAGCGACCCGTCCCCGCAGCCGCGCGACCCAGCGCTCGCCCCTCCCACCGGACCGCCCCGCGTTGACACATATCAGCCGGACGCCGAGACCGGGCCCGCCCAAGAGACGCCCACGGCCCCAACACCGGTCGACCGCGCCGAGCCCGCGCCTGCGGAGCCTGCGGTAGCTCCCGAGCCTCTAATTGCGGAGCCCGCAAGCGCTGATTCCGCAGCCGCTGAGCCGGTGGACGATGCCCCGCACACCACCGAGCCGCCCGCACCGTTGGAGAACTTGGCGCCACCGCCGGTCGCCGACTACCAGACCGATTACGGCCACGATGGCGCGACCGAGGATGACGACCCCGACGGCGACGAGACAGTGTTCGAGTTGAACGACCTGTCGATGGAGCAGCGACGCCACCTCGAGATGCGCCTTACGGGGGCGAAGGTCGTACACCGGTGGGAAGTCGGTTCGGACCTCGTCGTGAACTCCGACGACGCCGACGCGATCGAAGCCTTTCTCGACGAGGTGGAGCATCCGGACGGGTTCGGCGAGGAGGAGCTCGAGCAGCTCGGCGACCTCGACGAGGATGTCGATGACGAGGCCGTGTACAAGGCGATGAGCGATCTGTACGTCGCGGCCGACCGCCTCCAACACGCGGCCGACGATGCCGCAACAGCGGGCGCGTTCCATCTGGCCGCTGACGGGGTAACCGGAGCGCCTCCGCCGTTCGGGTTCGACCCACGTGTGTGGGAACAGGTCAAGGGATTGTCGTCTTCGCTCGTCGCCGCCTTGAACGCCGATGCCGACCCTGAGGTCGTCGAGCGGGATGCGCACTCGCTGCGCCAGATTCTCGCCAACTTCGTCTGAGAATGCGCCGTTCGCGCGCGATCTCGCTTTGGTATCGCGCGTACTGTGCCGAACGTGTTGCTCGCCGAGATCGAGGTACGTCACTCGCGCTCGGTCGCGCCCACGCGACGCGTCGCGCTCGGCGAGTTGTTCCTGCCGATTGATCCCGCGCCCGGGCCCGGACCGCTGCTGCTCGCGGGGATCGTGGGCACATTTGCGTCGCGGCTCCATCCGGATCTCCGCGATGACCTTGATCTGCTGATCGACGACCTCGAGCGACGAAACCACATCGCGCAACCGCGGCTGCGGCATCGGTTCCAGACCGACACCCAAGGACTCGTGAGCACTCGTCACAAGCTCATCGGGGCGGGCGCGGCGATGGCGCTCGAAGTGACCGACCACGGTCACCCGCTCCCGCAGGTGCTTGCGGCGGTTTACGCCGCTTCGCGTCTCGCCGCAGCCGCGCGACCCGAGGCATTTGGGCTGCTCTGGCGCGCGGCGCGTTGGGAGGGCGTCGACGGTGACGCGCTGCTCGGCTATCTCCGTGGCCCCGACGCCCGAGCACGCGTTGCGCGGCAGGGCCGCCAGGACTTCGGTTGGGCCCTTGCGGCGTTGGGGTTCGGCGAGTCCGAGGACGTCGACCGAGCGGACGTCGTTCGGCGTTTCCGCGACGCGATTCGCGACGCGCACCCGGATCACGGGGCCGAGAACGTCGACGCAAGCCGCCGCATTACCGAGCTCACGGACGCAAGGCGGATCCTTCTCGGCGCGCTGGCGTCGTGAGACCCAGGGCTGCGCTGCTCACACCGGGTGCCGGGGCGAGCCGCGACCAGCCCTCGCTGATTGCGATCGACGAGGCGCTGACGGCGGCGGGACTGGTCGTCGAACGAATGGACTTTCCTTACCGGAAGGCGGGTCGCAAGGCGCCGGACCGGCCGCCGGTACTCCTCGAGGCCGTCCGTGAGGGCGCCGCAAAGTTGGCGGCGCGGGCCGGGGCTGCGCCGGACGAGTTGTTGCTCGGGGGTCGTTCGATGGGTGGGCGAATCTGCTCGATGGCGGTCGCCGAAGGCCTACGGGCCGCCGGCCTTCTGCTGATCAGCTATCCGTTGCACCCGCCCGGCAAACCCGAGCAGCTCCGCACCGCGCACTTCGTCGACATCAAGGTGCCGTGCCTGTTCGTGTCGGGGACACGGGACGCCTTCGGAACTGCGGAAGAGCTCGAAACGGCCACACGGGCGATACCGGCCAGCGTGGCCCATGAATGGATAGACGGCGGCGATCACGGCTTGCGGCGCAAAGACGACGCAGTTCGGATTGCGGTCTCTGGGTGGTTGGAGGCGCTCTCCGACCGGTAGAGTTGTTTGTTCGCGCCCGCACGAGGAGTACCGATGTTCAAAACGACGCCTTCGGCGATGAAAAGAATCGCTTTGGCCGCCTCAATCGCTCTTATCGCAGCTGCGTTCGGTGTTTCGCCGGCGCGTGCGGCAGAGACGTTCCCGAACGCCACGTTCTCGGGCTCCGCGACGGGCACCGTGGTCCACACCGACGCTCTGAACTCGGGCACCACCCGCATCGAAAACGCCGATGTCGCCCTGTCGAGCGCGGCGGTCAACTCTCGTCGCCTCACGACGCAGGCGGTCAACGAGAACAACCGCGTGGTGAACCCCGCGCTGCCCGCCAAGAGCGCGTATGCGAAGGGCCAGGGGCTCGAGGTCGGTTTGGCGACCACGCCGCCGGCGGACGGTCAGATTTTGCTTGCGGGCAAGGCTGAGGCATCCGCGCCTCCTACCGGCCCCACGGTGACCCGTGAGCAGGCTGTGAAGGTCGAACCCGCAGCGTTCGCATCGCTCGTCCGCGGCCGTGCCGACGCTCGATGGAACGACGACACCTGCATTCTTGGCACCGACATGACCCGCGGTCTCGGCTACGCCGCCGACGTTCAGCTCGTCGATACCGGCCAGAACACAAAACCCGACGAGTTCGACGCGCCGCTCGTCGCGCTCGACGACACGGACCCGGCGCGCGCGGTGAGCCAGTCGGTGAGTCGCAACAAGCTGGTTCCGAACGCCGATGGCAGCTTCGGCCTCCTCTCGGAGGTCCGGGAGACCATCGCCCCCGTCACCTTGTTCAAGGGCGCAGCCAATCAGCTCACGATCGAAGTCCTCGGCGAGTGGGTGCTGCGCGCCGTGGCCACTGGCTCAGCTGGGCCTGCGAACGAGAAACTCTTCTACGGTCCGGCCGACACCACCCCGCAGACGCCGATCCTCCGGATCACCAACGGACTCACCGCTCCGACCACCACGGTCCTTACGTTCCAGCAGGTGTTCGGTGCGGCCGGGTTCACGCTGCCGCCACTCGACGCCGTCGCAGAGATCGCTATCGGCGAGGATCCGCGAGCGATCGGCGGCAACGCCGCTACCACCCCGGTGGTCGCCGCTGACGGCACGCAGGTCGCAGCTGCGGTCGACGTCGTGCGGCTCCGGCTCGCCGGCGGCGCGGTCGGTGACATCCGCATCGGGCACATGGAAGTCAAGGCCACGGTTCCGGCCGGCGGCGTCATCTGCCCGATCCCGGTGACGAAGAAGGCCACGCCGTCCACGGTCAATGAGACCACGGCGCCGGACGGCAAGTTCCAGGTCGCGATCACGATTCGTAATCCGTTCGACTGCCCCCTGATCAACGTCAAAGCGGTCGACGTCATCTCCCGCAAGACGGGCGATGTGACGTTCGAGATCGTCAAGGACGATGCCCGCAACGACCCGAAATCGGGTGTCGGCGGTACGACGTTTACCAACACGTCACCAACGTCGGCGACCGCCACATATCCGAACCTGGGCACCCTCGCTCCGGGTGAGACGCGGGTGTTGAACCTCGTGATCGACGTGCTGTCCGGCGGCGGCGAGATCCAGGACATCGTCACGGTCGACGGCGTGCTCAACTGCGCTGATGCACGGGCTCAGGGTGAGGCCAGGGCCACGGCTGCGCTGCGCGGCACGTTCACACTCGTCACCCGAGCCAACGCCATTCTGCCGCGCACGGGCGGCGACGAGGCGCTGCTGTGGCTCGGGATCCCGCTCGCCGCACTGCTTGTGGTGCGACGCCTGACCAAGTAGGTCACGAACTTGGCGCAGCGTCTTCGGGGTTGAGATCCTCGAGCTCGCGGTGCGCAGTTTCGGGATAGAACAACAGCACGAGCGCGGTCATCACCGCTGGCCCTGCGGCCATATAGAGCAGGGCCCGCGCTAGGCCGATGCGATCGGCCAGGTAGCCGGTCGCGACCAGGCCGATCACGCTCCCCACTCGGGCGATAAGCCCGAGCATCCCGTTGGCCGCTCCACGCGCGCCGGTGGGGAACAGCTCGGCGCCGTAAACGCCGAGAGCGGGGACGGCTGCCGCTCCGAAGATCGATCCGATGCTCGATACCGCCCACAACGGCCACCCGGTCGAGTGATACATCACGACGGTCAGCCCGACGCCGACGGCAACGGCCAGCGCGCCTACCGCCCGCCGGCCGATCTCGGCCAGTCTTCCGCCGACGACGATGCCGATGCTGCCCGGTATCGACGTCGCCAGGATGAACAACGTGATCCGGGCGCCCGAGAACCCGCGGTCGTTGCGCAGGAACTCGTTCTGGAACTGGCTGGCGGGTGACGTGAAGAGCGCAAGCAGGAATCCGGACAGCGCCAGGAGCCAGAAGCGTCGCCCGTGGCCTCGTACGCGCGACGCGTGAGCAACGACGAACCGACGCGACTCTTCAAGCCCGCGCCCGGCGGCACGCGCCAGCGGGATGCCCGCGAAGGGCACCAGGTACAGCAGTCGCCACGCGCCGACATGCCAGTCCGTCATCGGAACCGCCACCGGATTCATGTCCGCAACCGGCAGCAGGATCACGCAAAGCCCGGCACCGAAAGCCCCGGCCATCACCATCAAGCTGGTCGCCCACGCGCGTGCACCGGCGGGCATCTCCTCGGCGACCATCACGCCGAGTGTCACGACCGCAGCGCTTCCCGAGCCGCGCGCGAGTACCTGGGCGACGGTGAGCGTGCCGAGGCTTACCGAGAGCACACCGAGAGTGGCGAACGAGCACGCGGCGATCGTGCCGAAAACCACGAGCAGACGACGGCCCCGCCGGTCGGCGAGGAGCGCAAGCGGTACGGCGAGAAGCACATCGGCGCGCACGGCGGCCAGCGACACGCCTTGTGCGGCGCGGCCCTGACCGAACTCGGCTGCGGCGTACGTGATGGTCTGGGTCAGCAGCGTGCCGCAGTAGCCGAGCACGTACGCGAGCACGCCGAGGCGCGCGAGCACGACGCTGGCGCGGGCGTCGAGCCGGTCTGGCGGGAGCCACCACGGTGTGCGGGCCACTGGTCGAATTCGCGCGAGGTGGCGAACCAGGGGTCGCGAGAAGATCCACCCCCAGAAGGGGATTGCCGCGGACACCTCGACCGTCTGGCGGACCCGTGCGCCCGAATCGCCGATCTGTTCGAGGACCTCGACGTGCCGCCGGTAGCGACGAACGGGACCTTCCTCGGCGACAAACTCGTCGGCGCCCGTCACTCGCTCGAGCACCACTGCGTCACGAGGGAGGCGCACGGCGTCAAGCTCGGCCCTGGTGAGTGTGGCCTCCCGAACGAACACCTTCACCGCGGTCTTCGCTCGGCGGCGCCCGTCGTTCGGCATCAGTCGCGGGAACCATACTTTCGCCGTGCGCCGCATCCTCGTTCGGTCCGGACTCCCGCTCAGTGGCACGGTGCGCGTCTCAGGTGCGAAGAACTCGGTCCTGAAGTGCATGGCCGCAGCGCTGCTTGCGCCCGGGCGCCATGTCATCAGCAACGTGGCCCCGATCGAAGACGTGACGGTCATGGGCGACGTCCTCACGGCAATGGGCGTCGAGGTCGACCGCAGCGGTCTGGCGGGCGACCACACGTTGGTACTCGACGTCCCGGACGAGTGCATCCCGGAAGCGCCCTACGAACTCGCCGAGCGCATCCGCGCGTCAATTGTGCTCCTAGGGCCCCTGCTGGCGCGATTCGGTCGCGCCAAGGTGCCGATGCCCGGCGGCGACGACTTCGGCTCGCGGCCCATCGACATGCACCTGCGCGGGTTCGAGGCGCTCGGCGCCACGATCGACATGCGCCACGGAGACATCGAGGCGCGCGCGGATGGATTGCGGGGGGCTCGCATCGCCCTCGAGTACCCGAGCGTCGGTGCGACCGAGAACTTGCTCATGGCCGCCGTGCTCGCCAAGGGCACGACCGTCATAGAGAACGCAGCGCGTGAGCCGGAGATCGCCGATGTCGCGGCGATGCTCCAGGCGATGGGGGCGCAGATCGACGGTGCCGGGACCGCAGTGGTCCAGGTGGAGGGTGTCGACGAGCTCCGCCCGACGCAACACGAGGTCGTCGCCGATCGTGTCGAGGCAGCGACGTATGCGGTGGCCGTGGGCCTCGCTGGCGGCGGAATCTCCATCGGCGGTGCTCGCGCCGACCACATGGAGATGCTGATCGAGAAGCTTGGCGAGATGGGCGTGCACGCGTCCGGCGTCGACGGCGGGTTGTGGGTCACCGCCGAAGGTCGCCGTCGCTCAGCTGACGTCTCGACGCTTCCGTACCCGGGGATTGCGACCGACTACAAGCCGTTCCTGCTCACGCTGTTGACTGTGGCCGACGGGGTCTCGATCGTGACCGAGAACGTCTACGGCGCAAACCGCTATGCCTACGTCGCCGAGCTCATCCGCATGGGAGCTGACATCCGCACCGAGGGTCATCACGCCGTCGTCCGGGGCGTACCGCAACTCTCGGGCGCCCCGGTGAAGGCGCCGGACATTCGTGCCGGCGCCGCGCTCGTTTTGGCGGGTCTGGCCGCGGATGGCACGACGATCGTCGGAGACGCACACCACGTCGAACGCGGCTACGCCGATCTGGTGGGCTCGCTCGCGGGACTCGGTGCCGACATCGCCTGGGAAGATCCGGGTTCGCCCACGGGTTGACCCGAGTGCGACACTGGTAGCTGCCTTTCGGCAGCGGTTCTACTGAGGAGCACCCGTGGAAACAGCAGTTCTAGAGGCACTCGAAATGATTCGTCCGGCGTTGCAGTCCGACGGCGGCGACATCCGCGTGCTCAACCTCGACCAGGCAACCGGCGTCCTCGACGTCGAATTGCTAGGCGCGTGCGGGGGCTGCCCGATGTCCACGGTCACTCTGAAGGCCGGCGTCGAGCGCATCCTCAAGGACCGCGTCGAAGGCCTCACCGAAGTCCGCGCCAAGGGCATCGACTTCGATATTGATCCTTCAGGGTTCTAAGGCCCCGCCGGAGCTTCGCGACGGCGGGCCGGGGAGGCTCGCCCTCGGCGGCCAGCCCCCGCCCAAGCCGAGGACGACCTCCCCGGCCCACCGCACCGTTGGCCTCGTGACCGCAGAGGTCTGAACATCCGTGAATGCCGGCGCTCTGGTGGTCGTTAGCTTCATGGGGTGCGTTCCGCTGACCCCTCGGAGTTGCTGGCTGAGGCCCGAGCGGGGGACCGGGGTTCGATCGGCCGGTTGATCTCGATGGTCGAGCGCGGGGGCGACGCC
>DATLOH010000133.1:0-4495 GCA_035536375.1 Acidimicrobiales bacterium | reverse complement strand
TGAGGACAGCAATCGTGAGGATCGACACTCCGAGACGGCGCCAAAGCATGGGTTTAGTTCTAACCGCAGACGCGACGATGGACGGCCCGGAGGCCGTCCATCGCCGAAATCGTGGTGTTGTGACTACGCAGGTACGCAGGTGGGGCTGGCCGAAGCGGCGTAGTTGCCGTTGTCGTCGGCGCAGACGCGCGAGGTGCTGGCGTAGATGAAGCCAGAGAGCGGGCCAAGACCGTTGTCGTCGTTGCCCTCGGCGTGGACGTAGCTCGAGCCGTCGGTATGGACGGTGCCGACGCCGGGCACGACGACGTGATCAGCCTGAGCGGCCGAGCCGACCGAGGCGATGGCGCCCGCAGCGGCGAGAATGAGCATGAGCTTCTTCAACGAAGTTCCCCTTGTGTGAATCCGTATGTCCCCAGTGGACGTGTGAACTTTGTCACAAAGGGGCCGGAAACACAACTGAAGCGCTGCAAGCCACCGCTAACGACTGGTAGGGGCCAAAATGGGACTAATGGGAGGCCCCTGCGGCCAGCGCCGTGGGAATGGCTCCTGCCCGCGCATTCACAATGTCGCTGACGGCGACATCAAGCAGGCCCTCGATCACCAGACGGTCGCCTCCGGCCCGGCCCAACAGGTCTACCGGGATGCTCGCGCTCTCGGCGCGAGCTGAGACCTGCGCTCGCAGATCGGGATCGATGCAGAGAACTACTCGCGACGACGCCTCGCTGAACAATTCACCGTGCCCGTCGAGGCCCGCGATCGTTGCGCCGACCCCGCCGATCGCGGCCATCTCGGCGAGGCATCCGGCGAGCCCGCTGTCGGCGACGTCGTGGGCACCAACCACCAATCCTTCAGCCACCAGCGCCGCTATGACTTCGACCAGGCGCTTGTGCAGTTTTAGGTCCAGCGCAGGAAGAACGCCGCCGCGATGGTCATGCACCGAGCGCGCCCAGCGCGAACCGGTCAGAACCGACGAGCGCGGGCCCAGAAGTAGAAGCTCTGTCCCGTCGTGGAATCCTGCCCCAGGCGGACGCCGATCAAGGTGCTCGATCAGACCGATCGTTCCGACCACAGGAGTCGGATCGATATTCGCGCCGCGACTCTCGTTGTAGAAGCTGACGTTGCCACCAACCACCGGCAGCCCGAGCGCCAGGCACGCGTCGCGCATCCCGTCGACGGCTTCGGAGAACTGCCACATGACTTCGGGGTGCTCCGGGTTGCCGAAGTTCAGGCAGTCGACGACTGCCATGGGCACCGCCCCAACGCAGGCAATGTTCAGCGCGCTCTCCGCGACCACCATCGCCGTCCCCTGCCGCGGGTCGGCGGCGCACCAACGGTGGTTGCCGTCGGTGGTGATCGCCATCCCGCGTGTCCCGCTCGATGGCACGCCGGGGGCGGCGAGCCGCAGCACGGCTGCGTCGGAGCCCGGCCGCTCGATCGTGTTGAGAAACAGCTGGTGGTCGTATTGGCGGTACGCCCATACCGGGTCGTAGAGCAGCGCGAGGAGGTCCTCCCCGGCGTCTTTCGGCGCCGGGAGGTTCGCCGGGTCGTCGGCGCGTCGTTCTGCGATGTCAGCGGGCTCCCGCATCGGGCGGTCATATACAGGTGCGTCCTCGCTGAGGCTTGCGGCCGGGATGTCAGCCAGCTCACCGCCGTCGTACCCGGTCAGAATCCGGAGCCGCCCGCCGCTCGTCACCGTGCCGATAACGCTGGCTCGGACCTCCCACCGCTCGGCGACCTCGAGCACCTGGTCGAGGCTCTCGGGGGCGACGATGGCGAGCATCCGCTCCTGGCTCTCGCTTGTCATGACCTCGAACGGTTCCATCCCCGCCTCCCGCACGGGGATGCGGTCGAGATAGACGTCCATTCCCATGCCCGCGTTGGCGGCGGTCTCGCTCGTGGCACACGTGAGGCCGGCGCCGCCGAGGTCTTGTATCCCCACGACGATGCCGGCGCGAATCAGCTCGAGGCACGCCTCGATAAGCCGTTTTTCCTCGAACGGGTCGCCGACCTGGACGCTCGGGCGCTTGGAGGCCTCTTGTTCAGCGTCTCCGAAGCCGGCCGATGCCAGCACGCTCACGCCGCCGATGCCATCGCGCCCGGTGGAATTCCCAAGCAGGACGGCGAGGTTCCCGACCCCGGAGGCCCGCGCCAGAACAAGGTCGTCCTTCGGCAACAGCCCGACGCACATGACGTTGACGAGCGGGTTGTCGGCGTAGGTCGGATCGAACACGAGCTCACCGCCGACCGTCGGCACGCCGACCGAGTTGCCGTACTCGGATACGCCCGAGACGACGCCCTCGCAGATCCAACGACTCCGAGGCTCGTCGAGCGGCCCGAACCGCAACGGGTCCAGCACGGCGACGGGCCTCGCTCCCATCGTGAAGATGTCGCGCAGGATGCCGCCTACGCCCGTCGCCGCGCCCTGCTTTGGCTCGACCGCGCTGGGGTGATTGTGACTTTCGATCCGTAAGGCGATCGCTATCCCGTCGCCGCCGTCGATGACGCCCGCGTTCTCACCTGGCCCGAGCAGGACGTGGGGACCCTCGCTGGGCAGACGACGAAGGTGGATCCGGCTGGACTTGTACGAGCAGTGCTCGCTCCACATCACCGAGTACATCGACAGTTCGAGACCATTCGGCTCACGACCGAGGATCCGAACGATCGCTGCGAGCTCGTCGTCGGTGAGTCCAAGGGCGCGATGCAGGGGCTCGGAATCCACCCGCTCACGGTAGTGCCCCACGCCAACCCGACTTGAGGGTGACGGGCTTGTCGGCCTCTATCCAACGCGACATCATTCGACGTATGAGCCCCCGCCAAAAGGGCGCTTCTGCGCCGATGACCGACGAACACAAAGCTGCGTTGGCCGAGGGCCGCGCTCACGGGCGGGCGGTGCGCAATTACCTCGAGGCGCTCGAGGCCAACCGCCCAAAGCGCGGCCGAAAACGCACACCGGATTCGATCAAAAAGCGCCTCGAAGCCATAGAGACGGCACTGTCGGCCAGCGACCCACTCACGCGTGTGAGCTTGATCCAGGAGCGGCTCGACCTGACCGCCGAGCTCGACGCGAAGTCTGCGCCGGCGGTCGACATGGCCGAGCTGGAAAAGGGTTTCGTGGCGGTGGCGGCCGAGTACAGCAGGCGTCGAGGGATCAGCTACGCAGCGTGGCGTGAAGCCGGTCTCGACCCCGTAGTGCTGAAGCAGGCCGGGATCACTCGATAGACGCAAAATAGGGGCGCCCGTCAGCGCTCGTTATAGAGATCAATTGCGCGTGAGAGTTACGCGCTGACTCTGAGAAGCCCGTTCAGCAACACCAGTCCATCCGTGCTCCCGAGGAGCGCGTCGCTCGCTCGTTCAGGATGGGGCATCAGCCCGACGACGTTGCCTGCCTCGTTGCACACGCCCGCGATCGAGTCGACCGACCCGTTCGGGTTGTCGACATATCGCAGCACGATCTGGTCGTTGTCCCTGAGACGCTGAAGCATCTGATCGTCGACGGTGTAATTGCCTTCGAAGTGATTGATGGGCACGCGCAACTCGTCGCCGAGCGACGCTCCCCGCGTCAGCACGCTCCGCGTGCTGTCGACCCGGATCGTCACCTCGGTGCAGAGGAAGGACAGGCCCGCATTCTTCTGCAGCGCGCCGGGAAGGAGACCGGCTTCGGTCAACACCTGAAATCCGTTGCAGATGCCGACCACGGGCATGCCACCGGCGGCGGCCTCGGCCACCGCACCCATCACCGGTGAGAACCGGGCGATTGCGCCCGGGCGCAGATAGTCACCGTGGGCGAAGCCGCCGGCGATGACAACCGCGTCGTAGCCCGAGACGGTCTCTTGCGTGTGCCAGACAAGCTCCGCCCTGGCGCCGTCGCCAAGCCGGGTCACGGCTGTCACCACATCGTGTTCGCAGTTGGTGCCGGGGAACACGACGACCCCCACGCGGGTGCTCATGCGCCCGAGGTCACCGTGATCGCGGCGGTTTCGATCACCGGGTTCGTCAGGAACCGGTCGCACAGATCGCTCACTTGCTGGTGCGCACGCGTCTCGTCGTCAGCCTCGACGCTGAACCGGAATGCCTTCCCGACCCGCACGCCCGCGACCTCGTCGAAGCCGAGCGCCGGGAGCGCCCGCTCGATGGTCGCTCCCTGCGGGTCTGACACGCCGGGCCGCAGGTGAACCTCGACCATGACGTCGAAGTTCATCGCCTGACCCCGTACCAGTCGGCGAACGACTTGCCGGTGATCGCTTCGTAACCGGCGATGTAGCGGTCTCGCGCCGCTTCGACGATCTCGGCGGGCAACGCGGGAGGCGGCGGCGTCTTGCCCCATCCCGTTGCTGCCAGATGGTCGCGTACGGGTTGCTTGTCGTAGCTCGGTGGCGTCGTGCCCGGCTCCCACGCGTCGGCCGGCCAGAACCGCGATGAGTCGGGCGTCAGCACCTCGTCGCAGAGGCACAGCTCGCCGTCGATCAGGCCGAGCTCGAACTTCGTGTCGGCGATG
>DATLOH010000132.1:0-17010 GCA_035536375.1 Acidimicrobiales bacterium | reverse complement strand
AGCGAGCAGGCCCGCTATGTGCCCATGGCTGCCCGCAAACGCAACAACGGCGCCGTTCACGCCGCAGGTCGTGGCGATAGGGGCGAGATCGGCAAGGAGCGCCTCGCACGTTGCGCGATCGTCGAGTGCGATCGCGGCGATGGCGAGTTCCCGCACGCCGACGGACCAGAAATAGTACGGGTCGGCGCGCCACGACCCGAGGTCAGCCACGATCGTCGCGTGGTGGCGTGCCGCCGGTAGGTCGCCGGCGCGCGCGCAGAAACCGGCCGCGATCGCGTGGGCGTGGATCGGCGCCCCCGTCCAGTGGTTTGCCGCCGCCTCGGCGAACTCGAGGAGGTCGTGAGGTGTGGCACGGGCCCCGACTAGCTCCAGCCGCTGCGACATCCGCACATTGTCCGCGTCGGGCTCGCGCATCGAGGCGCCGAGTTCGGCCGCATCCTGGATGGCGGCGTCGGCGGCTTCGAGATCACCCCTGAGCAACAGGATCGCGGCTCGGCGGGTGGCGGCGGTGTAGCGGTGCCGGGGCTGTCCGAGCCGGTCCAGCGCCCGGAGGCACTCGGCCAGGGCAGGCTCGAACGCAGCCGAGCCGCTTTCGAGCAAGGCGTTGGCCAGCAGCAGGTTTCCCTGAGCGAGGCGCTCCTCGTCGCCGCTGCGGCCCGCCACCGCCACCATCTCGCGAGCGACATCAATCCGCTCCGTTGGGGCGCCGGGAATCCACAACACGTCGTGCCGGGCAAGGAGGCAGGTCACGAGCGTGCCGGGAGAACCCCCGGCGCGACCGAGGGCGATGGCACGCTCGCTCAGCGGCACCGCGCGGGGCCGGTCCGCAGCCACCGAGTGCTGCAGTTCGCGTGCGAGCCGGGCGGTGAGTCGAGCTTCGAGGTCCGCATCCACTCCCTCTACTGCCGCCAAAGCGTCCGCGAGACCCTGCAGCACATCGTCGCGCCGAGTCGAGGCGCGCGCGCCAAGGTCGGCGAAGGCCAGAGCTACCTCCGCACGGAGGTCGACGAGGTCTGGCGGGGAGGTAAGTACCTGTGCCGTCCGTAACCGGGCGCGTGCCTCTTCGACCGAGCCCGCGCGAGCGAGCGCATCGGCCTCGGCCAGGAGAACGGAAGTGTGTTGGCGCGGGTCGGTGGTTACGCGTGAAGCTGCCACCGCCTCCCGCCAGCGCCGGAGGTGAGCAGCTGCTTCGCCGAAAGCAAGCGACTCGACGTCCGTCGCCGCAGCCGCCAACGCCCACCGCGCGGCCTGCGTCGCCTCGCCTACTACGACCGCAGCCGTGAAGTGGTGGGCGAGATCGGCAGGATGGACGGCAATGCCGGACGCGGCGCGGTCGGCGAGCGTGACGCCCAGTTGACGATGCAAGGCGACCCGCCGATCCGCCGGGATCGATGCGGCGATCGTCTCGCGATACAGGTCGTGTGCGAACTGAACTCGACCGTCGGGATCCATCGACGCAATCCCTACGGATCGCCCCTCGGCGAGCGCATCGACGACCCTGGTCGGCGACAACGATCCGGCGTCGGCGATCACATCCACGGCGAGCGGGGTGGTCGCGAGCGCTGCGACTTCTAGCACCTCCCGCGTTCCGTCCTGCAGCCGGACGAGTCGGTACTCGATGGCGTCGCGCACGGCCGCCGGGAGCAGGTGCGCGCCGGCACCATCTTGCGTTAGGAGCGCGAGCTCGCGCGTGAACACCGGGTGGCCGCCGGCGCGGCGAAAGAGCTCGTCCACCTGGACGGCACTGAGCGATCCGGCGGTCTGCTCGGCGAGCACCTCCACGGCGGCCCGATCGAGCCCGCCAAGCTCGATGCTGCTGGCCGACATCGCCAGTTGGGACAGGCGTCGGCGCGCCACGGGCGTGAGCTCGTCGTGGCGGTAGCAGCCGATGAGGGCCAAGCCCGCCGGCGCCGGGTCGCGCGTGACGAATTCGAGCAGAGCCAGAGACGACTCGTCGGCCCACTGGAGATCGTCGAGCACGATCACGACTGGGCCACGCTCAGCTGCGAGACGGACCAGCCAACGGCTCACCGCATCCATGAGCAACAGTCGGTCGCGTTCTGAGCCCTCGGACGGCGCAGCCGGGCCGAAGCGTCGGCCGATCAAGGCGAGGAGCGGAGCATCGTCACCCGCCGTGGCGGCCACCGCCACGGGCCCGATGGCTGTAGCGATCGCGTCGAGCGCGCGGCTCCACGGCCAGTACCCGGGCGCAGCCACGGCTTCGGCACTCGTTCCCCACCCGAGCAGCTCGACGTCACCGATGGCTGCCCGTACCAAAGACGACTTCCCTATCCCAGCCGGGCCGCTGACCAGCGCCACCGAGCGCACACCTGAAGCGGCGCGGGCGAGGAGTTCTCGCAAACGCCCGTGCTGTGCGTCCCGCCCCAGCAGCTCCCCTCCGCCGACGCTCACACAGGCATTCTTCCTGCCGACGGCCGAACCGTCATTGAGTCCGGCCGATCGTTCGATCCCGGAGGCGCCAGGCCTCCACTGCGGCGTTGAAGAGCTCCTCGTTGTGGTCGATCCAGCCAGGCTGCCGGCGTGCCTCGTCGACATCGAACAGTCGGGACTCGATGCACTCGGCATTCGGAACGAGCTTGCTGAGCTTGACCACCTGGGCGATGAAGAAGACCTGGTACGCAGGATCGGTGTATCGGGGATCGGGATCACCCTCGATGAGATCGATTCGCTCGACGGCGATGATCTTCGGTGAGGCGATCACTGCTGCCGCCTCCTCAAGCGTCTCGCGGTGCAACGCGTCCTCGACCGACTCGCCGGCTTCGCGGTGGCCGCCGGGGATCGTCCATCGTCGGTCGACGTGGCGGGTCAACAGGAACCGCCCGTCCGCATCGAATCCGAGGCAATGAGCGGCGCTCACCTGATCCTCGGGCGGGTGGTCGTCGGTCAGCGCCAGAGTCAGGTGAAGCCGCCGACTTCCGAAGGTCCGATCACCCTCGCGAAGTATTCGTCCCACGCTCGCGACACCTACTCGTCAGACGCCGCGGCCGAGCAGGGTGAGGCCTCGCAGCATCAATGCCTTGGGCACGATGCGGAGCGACGTCTCGAACAAGGGCTGGACAACGTTCGGTCGCGGCCGCGCCGACATCACCCCGCCGTGAGCGGCGAGCTGCACCGCTGACGCGAGCGGCCACCGCCGCCGCTGGTACCTCATCAGCCCCGCAACGTCGTCGGTTGTGCGTGCGAGCTCTTCCGCTACGACCCAGGCGTCGAGGATCGCCTGGCACGCGCCCATGCCAAGGAACGGCGACATCGGATGCGCGGCGTCGCCGAGAAGCGCTACCCGTCCCTTGACCCAATGGCGCCGCGGCCACGTGTCGTAGAGGCGATCGAACCAGATCATCGACTCGTCGGTCCGTTCGATCAGCTCGGGGATCGGTGCGTGCCACTCGGCGAAGCGCTCGGCGAGGAACTCCTTGGTGCGCGGCGGGTCGCCGTCGGCACCGCCGAACCACGACAGACGGTTGCTGCCCATCGGCAAAAAACCGAACGATGCACCGTTGCCCCAGATCTCACCGGTGAAGCCACCGGTGTCGGGAGGGTCGACGAGCGTGGCGCGCCAGCCGAGCATGCCGAGATCGCGCAGCGGCTTGTCGACGAACAGGCTCCGGCGGATGACCGATCGGATCCCGTCCGCGGCGATGACGACTGGCGCAACGACAGGATCGCCGTCGACGAAGCGCACCTTGACGCGATCGCCGGTTGCCTCGACACCGACGCACTCGCGGCCGGTGTGCAGCACCCCGTCCGGCAGCGCCGCCTTGAGTGTCATCTGAAGCTCGCCGCGGTGGACGCCGACCAAGGGCTCGCCGAAACGCTGCGAATACTCCGTGACCGAGAAACCGTTGAGCAGCGCTCCCGCTTGATTTCGTACGCCGCTGATCGCCCACTGTCCCGACAAGGCCCGCACGTCGTCGCCCACACCGACACGGTCGAGCACGCGCATGGCGTTGGGCCACAGGCCGACACCCGAGCCGATCTCGTGCAACTCCGGCGCCCGCTCGTAGACCGCGCAGTCGACACCTTGTCGAAGCAACGCCAGCGCCGTGGTCAGTCCACCGATACCGCCGCCGATGATCGCAACCGTTTGGCGCCCCATGCGTCCATCGTGCCTCACCGCAGGGCTCATGCCTCCGACGAGCGGATGCTCCTCGCTCAAGGCGTGCCTAGTTCCGGCCCCGGCCTGCGGCGTTCTGGATAGCCGACAACAAGGCGCGAACTGCCAGCACATGCCCACCCGACCTGATCACAATCAGTCGGTACGCCTGGCCGTGTGGGCCCGGGAAAGACGCGCGGCTCTCCGCGCGTAACCGGGCCCGATCGGTGTCCAGCTCGTCGATGGTGAACGTGAGCGCGTAGGTGGAGAAGCGGTGGCGGCCCTCGAGTCCCAGCTCGTGACTCGGACGGGCGCGGATCACGCGGAAACCAGGAATCGTCGAGCCCTCCGTCAACGGTCGCGGACCACCGGCGGAAGCAGGCTCACACCCGATGAGGCGCGCAAACGCGCCCCCGCCGCGACGGTCCACGGTCGTGAGCAGCGCCCGCCAGACTCCGGCGGCGCCTGCCGCCACCGCTACCGCGTGTTCGTCGATGAGTGGGAGCATGGCTCGGCCTGCTACGCCGCGAACTCGGGCATCACTTCGCGGGCGAAGGCCTCGACTTGCGCCCGGCCCGCGGCCGGCCACCCGCAGACGAGATACCCGGCGCCCTCGCCGTGCCACTTCGCGGCATGCCGGCGCGCGGTGTCGAGGTCGTCGAGTGAGAGTGAGCTCGCTCGCATGATCGACGCCGGGTCTCGGCCCGCCTCGATAGCAAGCTCGTCGATGCGGGCGTTGGCCTCGCGCAACGAATCCGGTGAGCCCCACGTGTGCCAGACGTCGGCGTATTTCGCGACGAGCGGGAGCGTCCGGCGCGGTCCGCGGCCGCCGATCCAGATCGGAGGGTGCGGCACCTGCACGGGCACAGGACGCAGCTGCGCGCCGCGCAGCGACACCACCTTGCCCTCGTAAGACACCACCTCACCGGAGAACAGGCGGTGGACGATTTCGAGTGCATCCTCCAGCAGATCGAAGCGCGTCGGTGTCGAAGGAAATGGAATGCCGAGCGCTGCGTGCTCGGGTTCGTGCCACGCAGCGCCCAGGGACAACTCCAGGCGACCGTGCGAGGCGTGGTCCACAGTCAGCGCCTGGCCGGCGAAGACCGAGGGGTGGCGGTAGGTCACACCAGCCACGAGCAACCCGAGCCGAATCGTCTTGGTGACACCGGCGAGCGCTGCAAGCGTGGTCATACCTTCGAAGGCCTCGCCCGGCCCCTCGCCGTACATCGGCTCGAAGTGGTCGAAGCCCCATGCGCCGTCGAAGCCCAGGCCTTCGGCGAACTGCACGCGGCTCACGATCTCGTCCCACGACATTCTCTGTTGCGCCACATCGAGGCCAAAACGCACGGATCGCAACCTAGGGCTCAGCCGACTCCGTCCGGACCGCACCGGGTGTCGATCAGGGCGGGTGGGTAGGTCGCCACAAGTGCCTGAAGGCCACACTCTCCACCGCGTCGCTCGCGCATGGCAACCCGCTATCGGCTGTCGTGTGCGGACGTCGTCGCCTCAGGGACGGTTCCTCGACGGAGCCCGACTCCTCGACGGACGTGTGGTCGAAGACGTTCAGGCCTACGGCAAGCACTTGCTGTTCACCTTCGGCGACGTCTACCTGCATGTGCACCTGGGTCTCGCAGGTTCGATGTTCGAGGCGCGTCCTGGTGGCGAGCCGTCGCGCGGGGTGCGGCTACGGCTCGCCGTGGAGCCGCCGGGGCCGACGTGGGACATCGTCGCGCCGATCCGCTGCGAACTGTTTGACGAAGTCGCACAGGCGAATCTCCGCGCGCGCCTCGGACCCGACCCGCTCCGCGGTGACGATCCGCAGCCGGCCTTCGCCCGAATGTCGGCCAGCGCGAAGTCGATCGGCGCCCTTCTCTTGGACCAACAAATCATTGCCGGTGTCGGAAACGTCTTTCGCGCTGAGGTACTTCACCGCTGTCACATCCACCCAGAACGCCGCGGGTCGTCGCTCACGCCCGCCGACTTCATGTGCCTCTGGTCAACGCTCGTCTGCATGATGGAGCGAGCGACAGACGAGGGGCGCATCATCACGGTCGACGTTCCTGACGGCGTCGACCGCGCCGAGCTAGACCAATCCGACGGCCGGTACGTCTACAAGCAACAGCGCTGCCGCGACTGCGGTGCTGAGGTACGGACCTGGCCTCTCGGCAATCGCACGGCCTACGCCTGCGAAACGTGCCAACCGCTCCTGTGACCCAACTACGTCTTCGCCCACGCTAAGGCGTCACGTAGATGACGACTCCATGTCGGCCTTCAACGTGGCGAGCAACTCCACCGAGGAACGCGCGTAGTCGCCGATCCATCGATCGTGGATCAGTTTGATCGGCAGGACATCGAGGTGGTTCCAACGCTCGCGGCCTTTGCGCTGGACGATCACGAGTCCCGCCCGTTCGAGAACCCCAAGGTGCTGCATCGTCGTGCACCGATCGAGTTCCGGAAAGGCGGCGCACAACTCGCCGGTCGTCTGAGGCTGATTCCGAAGCCGATCGAGGATCCGGCGGCGCGTGCCGTGAGCAAGCGCCTTGAACACCCGGTCGTACGTCTCGTCGTCGACCTTGCTCTTGCGACGCGACATGTTATGAGATTATAACTTGTTGCCGTCAAGAGGAGGCGTCAAATGACGTTGGAGTTCAAAGTGTCCGGACGCATCGACCGTCCGGTGCACGACGTGTTCGAGGCAGTCGCAGACCCCGACCGGTTGTCGCAGTACTTCACGACGAACGGTGCCAAGGGGCGACTCGAAACCGGCGCGACAGTGCTCTGGGACTTCGCCGACTTCCCAGGCGCATTCCCTGTCCACGTCATCAGTGTCGAGCCTGATCGTCGGATCGTCCTGCGCTGGGAGGCGGCCGACGCCGCCGAAGCGCCGTACGAGACAACGGTGACAATCGAATTCGAGGCCCTCGATGACAGCCGAACCCTCGTTACCATTGCCGAGGAAGGATGGCGCGAAACCACCGCCGGCCAGCAGGCGTCCTACGGCAATTGCGAGGGATGGACCGGGATGCTGTGCGCCATGAAGATGTGGCTCGAGCACGGCATCAACCTGCGCGACGGCTTCTACAAGTAGGGCCTGCAACTCAAGCGTCAGGCGCGCGGCTTGTAGCCACGCACCACCTTGCGTGGTGGCGTGTTTCGACGCTGCGGTATTGGGTACCACTCCTTGTGTGGAATTACCACTGTGTGCGGTTGTCCCTTTTGCCCCACACCCCAAGATCTGCTCAGGAGTCACTTATGCGTCATCCCTATCAGCGCACCAGTCTGGCGTTGACCTCTGTCGCGGTCGTCGCTGCACTCGCTGTCGTTCCGTTCGCTAGCGCCCAGGCCCAAGCACCCCGGCCGGCAGCATCTGCTTTCGGCGTCAACGTCCAGGCAAACGGTACGAACGTCGTTCCGCCTACACCTGCGGTCGCAGTGGCCACACCGCCGGGTGACGCGACCAACACCGTCGTCAACGTGCCCGCCTCGCCCGTGGCCGTCAACGGCACGCTGACCGCGACGGCCAACGTGCACCGTGCGGCGGACATCCCGTCGGGTCTCACTGTCGTGCAGCAGGCCGTTGCCGGTCCGTACAACGGCCGCGGTCTGGCACAGATCGAAGGGCTCGGATTGGTCTTCGCAGGTGGCGCGCCCGGCGTGCCGCTCGTGTCGGCCGCACTAGTCCGTTCCGAAGCCGCCGTGGTCTGCGGCGCAACGCCGCGCTTTACCGCCAACTCGGAAATCGTCGACCTCAGGGTCGCCGGCACCGCCATTCCGGTAAACGCTCCGGCACAGACGCTCATCGACGCCATTTCGGCGGCCCTGGCGACGAGTGGCGTAGCCGCCGTTGCCGATGTTGATCGCAACGTCGTCACCCAGATCGCCGGTGGCGGCATCGCCGTAGACGCACTGGTCGTAAGGATTTTGTCCGCCGCCGGCGCCACGCCGCTGGCAGAGGTGCGCCTAGCCCACTCCGAAGTGACGTCGGCCGCATGCACCGCCCCGCCGCAGTGCTCCGACGGCGTCGACAACGACGGCGACGTCAGGATCGACACTGCCGACCCGGGCTGTCATACCGACGGCAACGCCGCCAACGCAGCGTCGTTCGACCCTAACGACAACGACGAGCGCAATGCTCCGCAGTGCTCCGACGGTATCGACAACGACGGCGACGTCAAGAGCGACACCGCCGACCCGGGCTGTCACAGTGACGGCGATGCCACGAACGCGGCGACCTTTGTCGCAAGCGACGACAACGAGCGGGACGAGGCCGCCAGGGCCACTCTTCCCCGCACCGGTGCTGAAGCCGCCTTCCCGCTCCTCGGTGCCGGATTCGCAGCGCTGGCTGCCTTCGGGTTCCGTCTGCGCAGCCGCATCATCGGCTGAGCACCCCGCTAGCCAGACCTCGTCTGAGGTAAAACACGAATAATGCGAAAGGCCCGGGCGAGCGCCCGGGCCTTTCGCATTGGCTTAAACAGCGGTTGTCCACCCTCGGATTTGCTCGACCCAGCAAAGAACTCCTCGATGGTTGCGGGCTGTCCTCCGAGGCTCGCAGTCAAGCTCCGTCCGTGGCGAGCGCACGGAGCACTGCGGCCCGTGCGTCCTCGAGCGCCTGCATCACAGCAGCGACGACGTCGGGGTCGGGGTCGACGCGACGCGTCGCCACAAGCACGTCCGCGGCAAACACGCGAAGTTCGAGCCGCAGCGTGTCGAGTGACGCGCTTCGCGTAGACGGTTGCGTCCGCTGCGCCCGGTTGACGCGGCGTTGCTGGGCTCGCACCTCCGCTGCCGCAGCGCGCACCTCGGCGCGGAGCGCGTGGCTACCCTGCCGACCACGACGCGCCCCGATCGACCGCTCGAGCGCGCCCAGTTCCTCCCGGCGGTCGTCGACCTCAGCCTGTCCAGCGTCGGTGAGCGCGTAGTCGCGACCCTCGTGAGCGACCAGGCCGGCGGCGACGAGCGCACCGAGCCGCGGGTAGATCGAACCGGCCGACGGGCGGTACAGCCCGGCGAAGCGATCCTCGAGCAGCCTGATCAGCTCGTATCCGTGCTTGGACCCGTCCTCGAGTGCACCGAGAAGGAACAAGCGAAGGTCGCCTCGGCGGAAGACCCCGTCAGCCAAACGCGGGTACGCCTGCCAGGACGGTGATGTCGCCCGAATCCGTTGATACCTCGAGGTGCACGTCGTCGCCCTCGGCGGCGTCGTTGATCACTTCGCCAGAGTCGCTCTCCAGCTCGGCGCGTACGCCGACATCGGCCGGGAGCCGAACGGTCACCGCGGCCGAGTCGGAGTCGACCTCGTAGCGGGCGTGTGTGATCGGGACCAGGTCGAGCACGACTTCGCCGGAATCGGAGTTGACCTCGACGCGATCGGATGTCGCTTGGACGGTGATGTCGCCGGAGTCGGCATGGATCTCCACACGACCTCGAATCCGCAGCGCCGCTATCTCACCGGAATCGGAGTGAATCTCCACGTTGCCGGTGACGTTCTCGAGAGCGACGTCGGCACTGTCGGTGTGAATCTCAACGTTGCCGGAGACGTCCGCGACGTCTATGTCGCCCGAGTCGAGGTGGGCCTCGACGCGACCGACGTTGCTCACGCTCACCTCGGCAGCGTCGCCATGAATCTCGACCTTGCAGTCATTGCGCACACGGATGAGCGCATCGGCGTGACTACCGAGCTCAATGTCCTTTGCGGTGGCGGTGTCTTCGGCGGAGCCGATCACCTGAAGCCGGCCACTGTCGATTTGGATCATCACCTTTTCGGCCATGGCGATCACGATATATCGCGTTCGCCGCTCTGTCTACCCCCGCCTTCACACCAGCGCAGACGCGACTCGCTCCTCGAACTCCGTCGCCTCCTCACGGGTGCGGCCGATGGCCGTGTAGCCCATGCGGCCGTCGACGCCCAGGCAGTCGAGCAGGTGCGGGACGACGCCTACGGCGTTCGAGCGGTTGAACAGCAAGCCCGAAGCGTCGAGACGGGCGCAAACAGCGGCCGGGGAGCGGCCGATCCAGCTCGGGTCGATCAGGTTGTCAGTCGCGCCATAGACGCGCGTTGAGCCGTCGGGCAAGCGAAACTCGCCGGCGACCGGGTCGTATCTCCCGTTGGTCAGCAGCCGGACAACGCCCATCGTGTGAGTAGTGCCGCCCTTACGCAGATTGATCTCGAGCGCGAACAGATGCCAGTTCCCGTTACGGCGGACGGCTGCGAAGTCGACGGCGTAGCGGCCGATGGCACCGTGCTCCAGGAGCGCGTGGCCGGCCGCTGCGACGTGTGTCGCGATTTGGCGCGCGTAGCCGGGCCGGGCAGGGAACGTGCTGCCCTCGTACACCTGGCCATTGTCGCCGCCGAGGCGCTGATCGTGAGTGGACAGCACGTGCACGGTGCCGTCGGGGCAGATGTCGCCTTGGCCGCTCGGGCTACAGAAGTCGTCTCCAGTGATGAGCTCCTCGACGATGCCGCCGCGTCGCAGAGTGTCCAGGTACCACTCCGGCAGCGCACCTCTCACGCGCGTTTCGATGTCGTGCAGGTCGTCGCCGGCGGAGAAGCGCATCACGACGTTGCCGTCACCGGCGACACTGTCGTCGAGTTTCACGACCACGCCATCCGTGGCTGCATCGCAGGCCCGCAAGCGCCTGATTGCACGGACGACATCCTCGAGACTGCTCACGTGCTCGACGCCTCTGGGGACGGGAATTCCGACCTGGGCGAAGAGCTCGCGCCCACCGCTTTTGGTTGCCAGGCGCGAAAGCGATGGATCGGTTCCGTTGAGCGGCACGTCGAGCGCCACAGCAAGGTCGCGCTCCGCCTCCGTGACGTTCCACGCCTCTACCAGTGCTGGTTCTTCGCCGATGAAGGCTCGAATGTGCGCGAGCACTTGGGGCGCGTCGAGTGTCTTCTCGGCCAATGCGCGGGGCGATGGGTCGTCGGGCGAGATCAGAAGCGTGTTGGCGCGAATCGCATCGTGGTCCTGCGCGGGCGCGAGCGACAGGTAGCTGTCGACTACCTCGCGCGTCACCGGGCGCGACGACAGGTAGACCACACGCGTGCCGGGGTTGCGCGCCCGGAGGATGACATAGAGATACCGGTGTTCGAGCGGACCGACTCGATCGCCGTAGTGGTCGTACAGACTTCGGTCTACTGAGTACGACGGCAGGCCGACGACCACGTGCGGCGTTGCCGACCCGGGCAGATCGGCCCGCCAAGCCTCGAGAAGGCGCCGGCGCTGCAGGTCTCGAAACCGCTCCCCCTCCACACCGGAGAGCATGCCGCGACGGCGCCTCCTAAGTCACGGGTTGCACATCACATGGAGTCGTGTCGGCGGTCGAGCGCCGCTCGCACAGCGATTGCGCGGAGGTAGCCGCCTATCCCGGCTGCTCGACGGTCCCGCGCCAGGCTCCGCTCTCGGTGCCACGAGCTTCGATCATCTCCTTGAAACGCTGGAGATCTCCTTCTGCCCGGCGGCGCACGAACCCGAGCTTGTCGCCGACCGTCTCGACGATTCCCTGGGGGTCGACGTCCAACTGAAGCGCGACGCGCGTGAGTTCATCTTCGAGGTGATGGAAGGTGATGACTCCAGCATTGGACGTGCCGTCCGTGGCCTTCCAGGCGATCCGTTGATCGGGTGTCTGCTCGGTGATCTCGGCGTCCCATTCGCGATGCACACCGGCAATCTCGGCCACCCAATGCAGATGGGTGTCGTCGACTTGCTTCACGGACTCGACGCCCTCCATGAACGCAGGAAATTCCTCGAACTGCGTCCACTGGTTGTATGCCGTACTCACGGGCACTTCAATGTCGATTGTTGCGGTGATGTCGTCCATGGCTCTCCTCCTCGCGCCAAGCGGCGCCGGCAGGAGTGCTACCCCCACGCCTGTGTCTCAACCCGCTGCGGGTCTGCAGACGGCAGGGTGTCGCGCGACCGTACAAGTTTCAGTCCGCTCATTCCGGCGCGGCGGACTCCAGGGCGGCCTCCACGAGCTGCACCATCGTGCGTCCGATGGCCTCCATCGCGGCCGTGTCCTTCGCCGCTCGACTCAGCAGAAAACCACCCTCGAGCGCAGCCACTAACACCGTTGCGAGCTCGCGTGCTCTGGCTGCGTTCACGCCGGCCTGCCGCAGACGCGTCGTCGCCGACACGAGCCACGCCTCGAACACCTCTGCTGTCACGAGCCGAAGACGCTCGTCTGAGCTCGCGACCTCCAAGGCGACCGTCGCGATGGGACAGGCATCGGCGTAGTCGGTCTCCCGAAGCACCGCGGCGGCAGCCGCAAAGCAGTCGCGAACACCGGCCACGATGTCGGGTGCGCTGTCGTAGACCGATTCGACGAGCTCCTGGTATGCAGCGCCCGACGACCGCAGCGTTTCGGCCGCCAGCTCCTCCTTCCCGCCGGGGAAGAAGTGGTACAGCGAACCGATCGGCGCCGAGCTCGCCTCCGAGATCTGCTTGAGGCCGCTCCCGCTGTAGCCGCGCTCCATGAACAGCGTGCTCGACGCTTCGATGATGCGTTCTCGGGTGGTCGACACGTTCCTCCAACTTGCCGTGCCCGGTGGCACCGACTAGAACGATCATTCTAGTGACTGCGATAGACACCGCACGGCGACCTACAACCCGGACCGACAGATGGCTGCTGGCGGCAGCGGCGTTCTTCACGGTGGCCGTGCTGATCCACAACTCGGATCACGTTCGACGCGGAACCGATGCAGTTAGCAAGGACGTCTTCTGGGTTGGCACGAGCGCGATCGCATTGGAGATTGGTCTCGTCGTCCTGGCGACGCAGCGCCACCGCCTCGCCGCGCTGGCGGCAACCGTCGGCGGGTTCGGCCTCGCAGCCGGATACGTCCTTGTGCACTTCATGCCTGCGCGAGGCTGGCTCAGCGACTCCTTCACGAGCTCGGCCGACGTGAGCCCGCTGTCTTGGGCGGCGGCGTCGATCGAGGTGCTCGCCGCTGTCACGCTCGGTCTCGTCGGACTGACCGTTCTTAGCGAGCGAGGCGGGCTCGCGAGTGTGTGGCGACCGAAGCCCGATGAGCACGGCATTCGCGGCGCGCTAATGCACCCGATCGCGATGGCAATGATCCTCGGCAACGCCATCGTGCTTGCCATCTCCTTCTTTCAGCTCTGATATCGCGCTTCACCGCAGTCGCTCAGGTCGCGAGCCATCCGACGTTCGGGACGATTCCTTGGACTGCGTTCACCGTCTCTTCTGGAGACAGCTCCGTCGTGTCGAGGAACGCCGCGCGACCGGCGAGTACGCCACTGACCAGCTGATCAACACCGAGATAGTGCGCGGCGGTGTGCTTGTGGCGTCCCGCGTCGCGCTCGAGAATCGCCTGGGCACTCGCGCCCAGCACGACGAACGTCACGTTCGCGCCCGCGAGGATTTCGTCGAGGATGTCGAGCTGCTCGTGTGTCGCGATGACCTCGTCGACGATCGGAGTGATCCCTGCGTCGGAGAAGTTCGCGGCCACCTGAGCAGCGTTGCGCGTGCGCAATAGCAACTGCGCTTGCGAATCAGGGGTGCCGGCGTTCGGCCACTCTGCGCCGGTGACGATCATGCGGTGAAGCTCGTCAGCCTCGATGTGTGCAGCACACTCGAGCCGCGCTGACGCCATCCTGCAGATCGTGGACTTGCCGACGCCGGGGGCGCCGGTAATCACGATCGGTCCGTGTCGAGCGCTCACGTCAGGTGGCGTCGGGACTTTGCCGCTGCCTCCACGCGTCGATGAGCTTCGCTCATCGCCGGTCCCGCACGACGAGGCGCAGCCCGCCGTCGAAGTTGTCGGCTTCCAGCAGGCGCCCGTGGCGCTCCTGCCACACGCCCGTGTCGAGATCCGCGCGAAGGCGTTCGATGCCTGGCAACACGTCCTTCGGTTCGAGCAGTTGAAGTGCGGAGATGCACCTTCGTACCTCGGCGTCGAGATAGGAGTGTGGGCGCCTCCAGTAGGCGCACCCGAAGCCGTCCCTGCAGTCATGCGGTATGAGCACGCTCTCGATGCGGTCGGCGTTGACTATCTCGGCGATGCGTTCTGGTTGTGGTGCGCCAGCAGTGCTCGGAAGTGTGGTGGCCGCTGGGACGTACTCAGCGAAGAGCCAGAACGAGTTGTGAACCCCGGGATCAAAGGTGAAGACCACGATGCCGTTCGCGACGCGACGCAACTCGCGCAAACCGTGCTCGGGTTGGGCCCAGTGGTGAACGGTGAGTACGGCCATGGCTGCGTCGAACTCGCCGTCGTCGAACGGTAGAGCGTTCGCGTCCCCGCGGACGCAGGGCGCGGCCGCCCGCGACCGCTGACGGATCATCGCCGGCGAGGGCTCCACGGCAACCACCTGGCGGTCGAGCGGCTCGTAGGACCCGGTGCCGGCACCGACGTTGAGTACACGCCGAGCGTCGCCGAGGGCGGCATGGATCGCCGCCCCGATCCGGGGGTCCGGTCTGCGGTAGCGGGCGTAGCCGACCCCGATCTCGTCGTACACGGGCGCTGGCACGGTCGTGTCCTCCCTGTGGATCTATCGAGCGGCGGGCGCAGCGAGACTGTGAAACAATAGTTCGCGTATGCGAGCACCTCGTCAAACTAAGTTTCATGCCGCAGGGCCTGCGAATCCGACCGCAGCCATGCGCCTATACAGGCAGGTAATGCCGGAAGCCGAAGGTCGAGTGGCCGACGCCGTGCTGGCCGATCCAGCGCTCGTCACGAGCGAGAGCGTGAGTGACCTCGCGGCGCGGGCGGGGTCGTCGACGGCGACGGTCGTGCGGTTGTGCCGCCGGATCGGCTTCGACGGCTTCTACAGGTTCAAGATCGCCTTGGCTGAGGAAGCAGGGATGACGAGACAGTTCGGTCATCCAGCAGTCGATGCATCAGACAGCGGAATGACCATTCTCGAGTCGTCAATGCTTGCTGACGCTCGCGATCTCGCAGACGCAATCACCCTGGTAGATCAGGCCCAGTTCGACGCCGCGACCGAAGCCATCCTGAACTCGACTGACGTTCTGTTTGCCGGGGTCGGGACGTCCGCACCCCTCGCACAGCTCGGCGCTCTGTGGTTCCTCGTGAGCGGGGTTCACGCGTTCGCAGTGCAAGACGTACAAGCGCTCGACCTCACCGCGCGTCTCTTGCGACCGGGATCGTCCTGCGTGCTGATCAGCCACACCGGGTCGAGCAAGGAGACCGTCGCGATCGCGAAATCCGCGCACGCCGCCGAGGCTCGCACGATCGCAGTAACCAGCTTCGCCCGGTCACCACTGGCAAGGGCGTGTGACCTCGTTCTGGCCACCGGCAACCGCAACGACCCGCGAACCCTGCAACTGTTCACGACCCGCGTCGTTCACGTCGGCCTGATCGCAGCCCTTCATGCGGCCGTCAGCGCGAAGGCGCCGCGGGAGACGGACCTCTCAAAGGCAGTCGCAGACGTCGCCGGTCGGCACCTCTACTGATGTCGAGAAATGTGCACGAGCGGAGGATCGCCGCACCCGCCGAGGAGGTAGGTGCGTTGTTGGCCGGCCTCGGACGCGCTGGCGATCAGTTATGGCCCGCCCATCTCTGGATGCCGATGAGACTCGATCGACCTGTCGAAGTGGGCGCCCGCGGCGGTCACGCCGTCATCCGCTACGCCGTCAGTGCTTACGAGCCCGGCCGGCGCGTCGTCTTCAGCTTCGAGCCGCCCACCTTGCTGACCGGATGGCATGCACTGGAGGTGGAACCCCTCCCCGACGGCACCGCTCTCATGCGCCACGTCCTCGAAGCTGAGCCACGTGGCATTTACCGGCTGCTCTTCCCGTTGGTCATCCGCTGGCTCCATGACGCCGTGATCGAAGACCTGCTTGACCGTGCCGAGACGGCCATGGGACACCCCCCAGCGCAGCCTGCTGCGTGGTCTCCCTGGGTTCGACTTTTGCGCCGGGTCTTAGGGATTCCTACACATCCCCGACGATGTGGCTCGCTCAGCCGCTCATCCCGTTGTTCGCCAGACCGCCACCGTCCGACCTGACGCGATGCGCGCAGCCGGTCAGGCCCGCGTTGGGCTCGATCCAGTGAGACCGAGCAACTCCTCGCTCGTGTAGAGGCGACTCGGCCGACCTCGCCCGCTCGGTTGCACCGAGCCGTGCTCGACCAGGACGCCGGCACCCACGAGGTCGCGCAGCGCGGCGCCCGCTGAATTCAAGGGTATGGCGAGATCTCTTGCCACGATCGGGCCTGTGACGAGGTGCTGGGGCAGCAGGTCGAGCGCACGCTTGGCCGAATTGGCTACCGAGTGTCGACGGGGTTTCCGGCGGACGCGAAAATCCAACGGTCGACCGTCGTCAGAAGTTCGTCGGACGTGACCGGCTTGGCCAGATAGTCGTCCATTCCCGCCGCGATCGCGATCTCTCGGTCCTCCGCCGAGGTACTCGCCGAGAGCGCAATGATCGGCGTTCGGCGGCGCCGGCCCTCGGCCGCTCGTATCTGGATCGTTGCCTGCACGCCGTCCATTCTCGGCATCCGGCAGTCCATCAGCACGGCGTCGAAACTCCGGGCCGCGACAGCTCGAACCGCCTCCAAGCCGTCGGTCGCGACTTCGACTCGGTAGCCGCTCCGTTGCAGCATCGCCATCGTCACCCGACGGTTGACAGGGTCGTCCTCGGCCAACAGAAGCGACCCATGGCGTAGCGCTGGTTCGAACTCCGGCTCGGGCTCGGGCTCGGACTCGGGCTCGGGCTCCGGTTCCGGCTCCGACTGCAACTCCGGCTCCATCTCCGGCTCCAACTCCCGCTCGGGCTCCGGCTCCGGCGCCAGGACCGGATCCGGCACGATGAGTTCGGGTTCGAGTTCGGGCTCGGGTTCGGTCATGGCGGCCGGTCGCGGAGGGTCAGCGTCGGCACGCAAGAGCGCAGTGAACCAGAAGGTGCTGCCGCGA
>DATLOH010000131.1:0-11564 GCA_035536375.1 Acidimicrobiales bacterium | reverse complement strand
GAGGCCGAGGCCGAGGCCTACGAGTGTCGCCGCCGAGACGACCGCAACGATTCGCCGAGTCCTGGACGTGGTGCGCACCATGCCCCACATCCTTACCCGTGGACAGGTTGACGGGAACTCACCCGCGAATCGTGGGAGAATTCGCCGCTCCTACGCACGAGGCTCGAACCGAGACGAGGTCTTCCCCCTTGCGAAACCGACTACTCCTTCTCTTTGTCGTGTCCGTCGTGATGTCCGCCTCGAACGTGGTGACATGGCCGGTCAGCGCATCTGTGCGCGCGGCCGAGGTAACGGTGTCCAACGATCCGTACGAAACGGCCGTGGAGCCGTTCCGTCTCATCGGCATCCGCGCCGCAACGTTGGCTGGCCTCGAGTTACGGACATCCACGGGTGGCGTGTGGGGGAACTGGGAGGCGTTGGAGCGCGCCGCCGGCCCGGACCTGTCGAGCGACGAGGTAATAAGCGGATCGAAGCACGTGTCCGAACCGGTGTGGGTCGGGCGCGCTGACGGATGGCAAATACGCGGCCCTGGCAGCGATGCCGCTGAAGTGATGGTCGTCCGCGAATCGGGCGAGCGAATCGAATTGCCGGCGTCGTTGCCGTCGTCGGCGGCACAAGCATCGGCGGCTCCGGCCGTACGGCTACGCACCGAATGGGGCGCACGCGCCGCAAAGACCAACCCGTCTTACGCGTCGAGCGTGAAGATGGCGTTCGTCCACCACACGGTCAATTCGAACACTTACAGCCGCGGTGACGTTCCGGCAATGTTGCGTGCGATTCAGGCGTACCACATGGATTCCAACGGCTGGGATGACATCGGATACAACACGCTCGTCGACCGCTTCGGCGAAATTTGGGAAGGGCGCGGTGGCGGCTTCGACCGCCCAGTCATTGGCGCGCACACATCCGGGTTCAACACCGGCTCGACCGGCGTGGCCATCCTTGGCGAGTTCACACAGGAGCTTCCGTCGTCGGCCGCAACCGCCGGGGTCGCCGCGTGGCTGGCGTGGAAGTTGCCGCTCACCGGAGTTGATCCGCAGGGCAATGCGACGATGACCTCGGGCGGCAACGAGCGGTATCCGAAGGACACAGCGGTGACCTTTCCCGCGATCGCCGGGCACCGAGATGGGCGCCCGACAGCTTGTCCGGGCCAGGCCTTTTACGAGCGCCTCGGCGATCTTCGCTCGGAGACTGCGCGCCGGGTCGGTCTGGCGATGGCATATCCCGGCTTTGACGGCGGCGTCTGGATCGCCGCTGCCGAGCTTGACGGCGACGCCGGCGAGGAGGTCATCTCGGGAGCCGACGCCGGCGGTGGTGCGCACCTCCGGACCTTCGAGCCCACCGGATCGCATCGTGCCGACATCTTCCCGTTCGGCAGTGCCAACCGCGGCGGCGTGCGCGTCGCCGGAGGAAATCTCGATGCGCTCGGCGTCGACGAGATCGTGGCCGCCGCGGGTCCGGGCGATGCACCCGAGGTCCGCGCAATTCGCGAGACCGGCGGAGTCGTCACGTCTTTCATGGCTTACACGCCCGGCTTCCGCGGGGGCGTCTTCGTCGCAAGCGGCAACGTCGACGGGGTGCCCGGCGACGAGATCATTACCGGACCGGGCCCGGGGGGCGGCCCGCACGTTCGTATCTGGAACGCTGGCGGCGTCGAGATCGGCGGATTCATGGCGTACACATCGGCGTTCGGTGGTGGCGTCCGCGTCGCAGCCGCGGATGTAGACGGCGACGGAATCGACGAGATCGTCACTGCGCCAGGCTCAGGCGGTGGCCCGCACGTGCGCATCCTGCGTCAGGACGGCAGCGAGGTCAGCGGCTTCATGGCGTATCACCCCAGTTTCGGCAGCGGGGTCTACGTCGGCGCCACCTCCCAGGGCGTCGGCAACCCATCGCTGATCGTTACCGGGGCGGGTGAGGGTGGCGGCCCGCACGTACGCGTGATGACGTCGCGGGGCGTCGAGCGGGCCGGGTTCATGGCCGGGTTCCCCAACTCGGGCGTACGCGTCGCCGGTGGTCGACTCCGCGGGCAGGATCCCGAAGACGTGCTGATGACCGGCGGACCTCGATCGCTCTCCATAATCAAGCTGGCCAAGAGCGACGGCTCGGCATTGACCCTCTAGAGCTCTCGGGCTCACTCGCTCGCTGCGCTCGCTCCGTTCGCCCGAGCTGGTACACCTCGCTGCGCTCGTCGTGCGGGCCTCGGACCGGCAAGCCGGATCCTCGGGCGACCTGGCGGACGACTCAACGACCGTGGCGGAGAACGCGCGACTTCTCGGCGAGCTTCTTGACGATGCCGGCGGGGCCGAGGCGCTTGGCGGTGCGGGTGGAGCGCCACACGAACGCACGGAGGCGGCGGTACTGAAGCCGCACCGGGGGCGGTAAAGCTGCGCTCCACCGCCGCGGCAGCTCGTAGCGCTCCAGTGGTCGGTCGACGAACGGCTCGTCGAGCGCAACTGCGTCGGTCCAGCTCGACATCCGGTTGACCACCTTCGCCGTCGCGAGGATCTCGAGATAGGCATGCGCCTGCCGGTGCGGTGACCACCTCAACAGCGCGTCCCGGTTCGCTCGTGCGCCGAGGCGCGCCCGCTCCACCGGGTCGATCAGGAGGTGCTCCAGAGCTGCGACCCACTCGTCGCGGGTACTCGCGAGGAGGCCGTTCTTACCGTGTTCAATGGCCTCGGAGAAAGGTTCCGTGGGCGAGGCGATCGTCGGCGTGCCCACGAGCGCGGCCTCCAACCACTTGATCGCGCTCTTCGCCTCGTTGAAGCGACTGCCCGGCGTGAGCGGCGCAACGTTCACGTCGAGGTTGCGCAAGACGCGCGGCAGCTTCGTCCACTCGGTGAAGCCGACGCGGTGAACTCGCTCACCGAGGCGATCGATCGCTGGCGAAGGCTTCACGAGCCCGACCAGCCACAGTTGAGCGTCGCGGTGCCGCTCGAGAACTTGAACGACAGCAGGTTCGACCATCGCCCAGTCCTCGTCGTGGGTGTCAGTCCCGGAGAGGTAGCCGATACGCGGCGGTCCGGTGTCGCGCTGACGGCGGCGAGCGTCGTCAGACAATGCGCCGACCACTCGGCCAACGCCGTTCGCAAACCGCCAGACCGGAAGACCCGTTACCGCTGCCGCGTGCTCGCACAAGCGCGTCGTCGACCCGATGAAGCCATCGCACGCTTCCATCGTCGTGCGATACCTCCGCACGCCTTGGAGCCACAGTTCAGCTTCGTCTGGCGGCAGTATCGACAAGGCCGGAATCTCTTGGGCGATGGAGGGGTCGAAGATCAGGTCGTCGACGTCGTAGAGCACCGGTGCTCCCCGCGCCCGCGTCGTCGCGATGAGCTCGAGAATCTGGGTGGTCGCCGGTACGCGGTAGACGACCACGGAATCGGCCGCTGCTGCCAGTGCGGGAACCGACGTGTCCCGATAGTGCCGGACGTCGGCGTGGACGCCGAGCAGTTCAAGCGCCTCGGCGGGAAGGTGTGCCCTGTATCGCTGTGGTGCCCCGTCGATGCCGACGATGAACAGCACGTGGCGGATGACACGTCGCGGCGAGGGCAAGCTCGCTGTTACGGGCTCGCTCAACTCCTCGTAGAGCCGTTCAAGGCCCTGCACCTGATCCGCGATTGAACGCACGGGCACGGCGTCGCAGGCCGACTTCAGGCGATCCAGCACGCCGGGTTCCCGCACGAGGCGTCGCATCGCTCCGGCGAGAGCGGATGGGTCCGCCGCGGGCACCACGAAACCGTTGACGCCCTCGCGGACGACCTCCTCTGGGCCCAGGGTGTCGGTGCAGATGACCGGCACGCCAGCAGTCAACGCTTCGCGCGTGACAATTGAGTGCGACTCGCGCATCACGCTCGGCACAACCAGCACGTCGGTCTTTGCCCAGATCGACGGTGCGTCCTCCGGGGCGTAGCCGGGCTCGGAGTCGACCGGCAGCCCGTCGAGCGTGACCGCGTTTGCGATGAGGAAATCGTCGATGTCGTGGACAACGAGCCGCCAACCCGAGGGATGGGTAGATGCCAGCTCACGCGCTGCGTCAAGGACGACCCGCGCCCCCTTCATCTCGTTCCAACCGCCGGTGTAGCGAAACACGATGACCCCCGGCTTGCGGCCGTGTGTCGGCGGGGAGCTCGGAGCGGACGCAGCCTCTGTGCCCGGCAGCCCGTTCTCGTCGACGCGAAGGCGGGCAGGGTCTACGCCGTTCGCAGCCATCACGGCGGCAGCCGATTCAGACGGGCAGAGCACCGCCGCTACTCCAGAGAGCGCGTTTCGCAACCGGTCGTTTCTGCGGGTCAGCCACCGGTGGTCGACTTCGCACGGGCAGGTCCCAGCGTCGACGACCAACGAACACGGACGGTACGAGCGGTCGACCAGGAACTGCCGCGCGCAGCACCACCAAAAGTCGTGCATCGTCACGACGACCGGAATCGCCAGTGCCGTTGCGGCTTCAATGACGCCGACTCCTATCGCTTGGCACGAGTGCACGTGCACCACGTCGGGCCGGAACGATTGGAGCCAACCTGCGTAGTCGGCCGTCACGGCGGGGTTGTCGACATTGTTGGCGTCGGACCACCCGATCCACGGATGGATCTCGATCCACCGAACCGGCAGTCCGCTCTCGTCGACGTCGTTCCAGGCGGAACCGGGGGTTCTGCTTCGATCGAGGTGGCCGGCGTAGACCGCCACGTCATGGCCCGCGGCGCGCAGCCCCCGAGCGAGCCGCTGGGGCGCGAGTGACCCGCCCGAAGTGAAGTTGGGCGGAAAGTGAGCGCTGATCACGGCGATACGCATGTGGCTTCGAAGCTATGCGCGCCATCTACTGTGGGCCGCCCATGGCGACGCTGTCGGAGCTGACCGACGCCCGCGAGCTGTTCCAAAACCTCACGCTGCGCGAGCTGCGGGGTAAGTACAAGCGGTCCGTGCTCGGGTGGCTGTGGTCACTGATCAACCCGTTGGCGACAATGGCCATCTTTGCGATCGTGTTTCGCTTCGTACTCCGAATCGACCCGCCGCGCGGCGACCCTTCGGCGCTAAAGAGCTACCCGTTCTTCCTGCTGAGCGGGCTCCTAGCCTGGAACTTCCTGAGCGCCGGGATGACCGGTGGGATGGGTTCACTGCTCGCCAATGGCAACCTCATCAAGAAGGTCTACTTCCCGCGCGAAATCCTCACCGCGTCGGTGACGGCGTCGTGGGCGGTGCAGTTCTGCATCGAGTTAAGCGTGCTCGCCGTAGCGCTCGCGTTTGTCGGCAATGTCGTGGTCCTCTGGATCCCGGGCGTTCTGCTCGTGCTCGCGCTCCAGGCGGTGTTCGTCTACGGCATCGGCCTCGCGCTGGGCGCGCTTGTCGTGTACTTCCGCGACGTTCAGCACCTCGTGGGGATCGCGCTCCAGCTGTGGTTTTATGCCACCCCGGTCATCTATCCGGTCGAGTACGTGCCGCGTGTTGCGCAGCTTTCGGGCTACGAAATTCCGTTCCTGCGGCTGTACCAACTCAACCCGATGGTGCATTTCGTGGAGGCGTACCGCGATCTCCTCTACGACCTGCGATTCCCTCCGGCCGGCAGCCTCGCCTACATGGCCGGCGCCGCACTGGTATCGGTGGCCGCGGGAAGGGCCATCTTCAATCGGTTCGAGCACAGGCTTGCGGAGGAGCTGTGACGTCAACCGGGGCCGCGGTGGTCGTCGAAAATGTGTCTAAGCGCTTCCGGCTCTACCACGAGCGCAATGACTCTCTCAAGGTCTCGCTGTTGCGGCGCGGGCGTGCGCGATACGAGGAGTTCTGGGCGCTCAAGGACGTGTCGCTCGAGGTGCCTGTGGGCGCGACGTTCGGCTTTGTCGGAGAGAACGGATCCGGCAAGAGCACCCTGCTCAAGTGCATGGCTCGCATCCTCCGCCCCGAGACCGGCACCGTGCGCGTCGAAGGAAAGATGTCGGCGTTGCTGGAGGTGGGCGCAGGCTTCCATCCGGAGCTGTCGGGGCGAGACAACATCTTCCTCAACGGCTCGATCCTCGGCCTCTCCAAGCGCGAGCTCGACTCGAAGTTCGACGAGATCGTCGAATTTGCCGGGCTCGAGCGGTTCATCGACACCCCGGTGAAGAACTACTCGTCGGGAATGTTCGTACGCCTCGGGTTCTCGGTGGCGATCAACGTCGACCCCGAAGTCCTGCTCGTCGACGAAATTCTCGCGGTCGGCGACGAGAGCTTCCAGCGCCGTTGCGGCGAGAAGTTCGCGGAGCTGCGCTCCGAAGGAAAGACGATCGTCGTTGTCAGCCACGCGCTCGAATCGGTGAGGACGCTGTGCGACACGGTCGCGTGGCTCGAACACGGCGTAGTGCAGGAGGTCGGGTCGGCGGGCAGCGTGATCGACCGTTACCTCGGCGTCGCCCATGCCGAGCGCGTCGACGACGGTAACGGGGGCAGTCGATGGGGCTCGGGTGAAGGGCGCGTTGCCAAGATCGAGTTGCTGGGGCCAGACGGGGCGGCGACGCATACCGTGCACACCGGCGACGCCGTGACCCTGCGCCTGCACTACGCGACCACCGAGCGAATCGAGCAACCCGTGTTCGGAATCGCGATCGTGTCGCTGGAGGGCGTTCTTCTCGCAGGACCGAACACCCGAGAAGTCGATCTCGTTCCCGACTACATCGAGGGCGAGGGCACCGTCGATCTTGTCATCGACGAGCTATCGCTTCTTGCGGGGACCTACGACATCTCGGCCTCGATGTACGACTACACGTGTCAGCACCCGTACGACCACCGACACCGTGTCGTGCGTTTCGATGTCGAACCCGGCGTGCCTCGGCAGGTGCACGGCCTCGTTGCGCTATCGGGATCGTGGAACGTCGACGGTGCGACCGCAGCGACGATGCCCCGTTCCTGATGGCGCGCGCCGCATGAACATCGTCGTCGCCACCAACGACGCTCTCGGTGACCGCATGGCCGGGCCGGCGATCCGCGCCTGGCACATGGCGGACGCGCTGGCGGACGCCCACGAAGTCACCTTGTTCACCACCGGCGCCTGCGACGCCACATCGGAAAGGTTCGCGATCAGCCGTGGCTGGACCGATGAGCTCAAGGCGCTCGAGCAACGCGCCGACGTCATCGTGTTCCAGGGATTCGTGCTCGACGGCCAGCCATGGCTAGCGGCGAGCAACAAGACCCTCGTGGTCGATCTCTACGACCCGTTCCACCTCGAGCAGCTCGAGTTGTCGCGCGAAGCGCAGCACGATGTGCGCGTCGAAGTTGTGGCCAGCACCGTTGCGGTTCTCAACGAGCAGGTCGCGCGCGGTGACTTTTTTCTATGCGCGAGCGAAAAGCAGCGTGACTTTTGGTTGGGGCAGCTGGCGGCCGTCGGTCGCATCAACCCGCTCACCTACGACGGTGACGAGAGCTTGCGCAACCTGATCGACGTCGTGCCGTTCGGGGTCGGCGAGAAACCTCCGGTGAAGGAAGGACCTGCGATTCGCGGGGTGGTCGCCGGCATCGACGACGGTGACGACCTGCTCCTGTGGGGCGGCGGCGTCTACAACTGGTTCGACCCGCAGACGCTCGTGCGAGCCGTCGCCGAACTGCGAGCCCGCCGACCGCGGGTGCGCTTGTACTTCCTCGGGATGAAACACCCCAACCCCGAGGTTCCGCAGATGCGCACCGCCACCGAGACGATGGCGCTGTCCGACGCGCTGGGGCTCACGGGCACGCACGTGTTCTTCAACCACGACTGGGTGCCGTACGCGCGCCGGGGCGATTGGCTGCTCGAAGCCGACATAGGTGTGAGTACGCATCTCGACCATGTTGAAACCGCGTTCTCTTTCCGCACGCGCGTCCTCGACTACTTGTGGGCGTCGCTGCCGGTCGTGTGCACGCAAGGCGACTCGATGGCAGAACTCGTAGAAGCGCACGGTCTCGGTGCGACCGTGCCTGCGGGCGACCCGAGTGCGCTGGCGCAGGCACTGGGCGATCTTCTCGACGACCCCGACCGCCTGCAGCGCTGCCGCAACGCCGTCGCCACGGTCGCCGACCGCTACCGCTGGTCGACGTCGCTCGCCCCCCTCGTTCGCTTCTGCGCCACGGCCCGCCGAGCCCGCGACCTGACCGACCCCGAAACCGCGCCCCGCCTCGCCGCCGCCGGCCGCACCGCCGCCCGCCAACGCCGCGGCCCCTGGCACAACCTCGCCTCCGCCCGCCGCCATCTAAGAAACGGCCGCACCCAAGACCTGCTCGCAGGCGCCGCCAGAACCGCCCGCTCCCTTCGCACCAAGCTCCGCCGCTAACGGGCTCGCACCGCCGGCTGGGCCACTCTCACCACCTAACGTGTTGCGGTGCAGTCGCTGCGGGGCCAGTCCTTCGACCTTTTCGGGCGCTACGCGCACGTGTGGAGCGTCCGGCAGACCGGGCTGGCGAAAGGTCGGCTGCGGATCCTCGACGTGGGCGATCCGTTCGGCACGATCAGTGCGCTGTTCCCCGACGACCATACCGTCAGCCTCGACGTGTACACCGACCGTCCGCCGGTCGACGAAGGCCATCAGCACGTGGTCGGCTCCGGGTTCGAGCTGCCGTTCGCCGACGACAGTTTCGATCTGGTGTGCAGCCACGACACCCTCGAGCACCTTCCGGCCGAGCGTCGCACCGAGTTCCTCGCCGAGCTCCTGCGCGTCTCGCAGGGGCCGGTGGTGGTGGTCGCACCGTTCGCCGATCAGCGGTCCGAGCGCGCCGAGCAGATCATCAACTCGTACTTCGTCGCTCGCCTGGGCCACACCATTCCGGCGCTCGACGAGCACTCCGAGTTTGGGCTGCCCGACGGCGCTGCGCTCACCGCCTGGCTTACTTCGAACGATGTCGAGTTCCGTCAGTTTGCCGATGGATGGCTTCCGGCCTGGGTCGCGTTCTACCTCCTGAAGGCCCACCTCCTGGCGCAAGGTGCCCAGGGGGAGGTGCATCGACTCGACACCGCGTACAACGACCTGCTCACGCAGGTCGATCACCGCGCGCCCCACTACCGAACGACGCTGGTGCTGCGGCCGCCGCGCGAGCTTCCCGAGCTGCCGGATCCGGTAACCGACGCAGCAGCCGACGTCCGCAGCGACATCGACGATCTCTCCGAGCTTGCGCTGTCGCTCGGTGCTGCACTCGTGCACGGAGAGGATCCCGTCAGCGGGACCCGGGTGCGCGGCTGGATCGATGCGCACCGCAACGACCAGCGCACCGCGTTCGCCGGTGTGGCCGCGGCGATGGAAGTGGCTCTCGACGCTTTGGTCGCTCCACCGGCGCAGGGCGCCGCGGTTCATGTACCCGGCGGGCCGTTGCCGACCGTCGCGGTGATCCTGGTGAACCTGAACGGTGCCGAGCATCTCCGCCCGTGCCTCGACTCGCTCGCCGTGCAGGACTATCCACGCGAGCTGACGGATGTCGTCGTCGTCGACAACGGGTCGACCGACGGGTCGCTGGAACTGCTCGAGCGCGAGTACCCCTGGGTGCGCGTCCTTCCGCAAGGCGAGAACACGGGCTTCGCTCCCGCGGTCACTACCGGTGTTCAGTCGGTCGAAGCCGAGTGCGTTGCGTTCGTCAACAACGACATGCGCGTCGACGTGCGGTGGCTCTCTGAGCTCGTCGGCGCGTACGACCCGGGCAACGGGACGATGTGTGTCGCCGGCCACATTCAGAGTTGGGACGGTGAGCGCGTCGACTTCGTCGAGGGCGTCATGAACTTCTACGGCATGGGGCTTCAAGTCGGCTTCGGCCGCCCAGTCGGCTCGGTCGACACACGCGACGGCCAGCCGCTGCTCTTTGCCTGCGGCGGCTCGATGCTCGTGAGTCGTCACGTGTACCTGACGTCCGGGGGATTCGACCCGGGCTTCTTCGCGTACTTCGAAGACGTCGACTTCGGCTGGCGCCTCTGGGTGCTCGGCTACGAGATTCGTTTTGCCGAACGGGCCGTGGCGTACCACCGGATGCACGGGACGTCGTCGCGGTTCCCCGAGCACCAACGCATGCTGCTGTACGAGCGCAATGCGCTGCGCGCGCTCATCAAGAACTACAGCGACGAGCAGCTCGGCAAGGTGCTGGCTCCGGCGATGATGCTGCTCGTCAAGCGCGCCATCTCTCGCGGCAACCTTGGCCAGTCACGACCGGCCTACGCAATCGGCGGTGACCGGGAACCGAACGAGACCGTCCCTCGTGTGGCGCTTGCCCATCTGCACGCGGTCGACGACGTCCTCAGTGATCTCGATCAGCTCATCGACGAGCGCCATCGCATCCAGCGAGCCCGCCGTTGTGACGACGCGAAGATCCTCTCGCTGTTCGGCCAGCCTTTCACCCCGGTCGTAGAGGATCCCGAGTACGTCGAAGTGCAACGCAAGATTGTGAGCGGCTTCGGGCTCGACCAGGTTTTCAGTCGTCACCGCGCCCACCGCGTGTTGTGCGTCTCATCCGACGAGATCGGCGAGAAGATGCGCGGGCCGGCTATCCGCGCCTTTGAAATCGCACGTGCGCTCAGCCCCACGGTGGGCGTGGCCGTCGCAGTGCCGGGCGACACCGATACGACCATCGACGGCATCCCGACGCTCGGCTACGCCGACGAGGGAGCGCTCGTGCGCCTGGCGCAGGCGTCGGATGTCGTGCTGATCCAGGGCTACACGTTGCGTCGATTCCCGGCGCTTTCCGGGGTGCCGTCGGTCCTCGTCGTCGATCTCTACGACCCGTGGCTGTTCGAGAACATCGAGCTCCACGGTGAAGGTCCTGGCGCCGACATGGCACTGCGCCAGGACGTATCGGTGCTAAACGAGCTCATCGACGCCGGCGACTACTTCATCTGCGCGTCGGAGCGCCAGCGCGACTACTGGCTGGGCATGCTCTCAGCGCGCTCTGCGCTCGACTCGTCGACCTACGCGAGTGACCCCACCCTGCGCAACCTGATCGACGTCGTCCCGTTCGGCCTTCCGAGTCACCGGCCCCGTCACCTCCGGCCGGTGCTCAAGGGTGTCCATCCCGCAGTGGCGGAGGACGACCTCGTGGTGCTGTGGGGCGGCGGCACCTGGGACTGGTTCGACCCCATCTCGGTGATCGAGGCGTGGCCGATCGTCGTTGACCGCATCCCCAACGCCAAGCTCTACTTCCTCGGCCTGCAGCTCGCGAGCCCTGATGTTGCCCCTATGAAAATGGCCGAGTGGGCCGTGCGCCGCGCCGAGCAATTGGGCCTTGCGGGGACGTCGGTGATCTTCGGAGATTGGGCGCCATACGAGCTCCGTGAGGCGTTCCTGTTGGAGTCCGACGTCGCCGTGTCGGCCGCGAAAGACTTGGCGGAGACGCGGCTGGCCTTCCGCAGTCGCATTCTCGACTACCTCTGGGCCGGCCTGCCCGTCGTCACCACGAGCGGTGATGTGCTTTCCGACCTAGTCCACGAGAAGGAGCTGGGCATCGTGGTTCCGCCTAGCGATGTCGGCCAGCTCGCGCACGCGCTCGTACAGCTGCTTGCCGACCCGGGACGACGGGCGGCATGCGCGGCCCGGGCTACCCACGTCGCCGAGGACATGAGCTGGGCGCGGAGCGTCGAACCGCTGCGGCGG
>DATLOH010000130.1:0-5725 GCA_035536375.1 Acidimicrobiales bacterium | reverse complement strand
AGGAGATCCGCCAGTTCATCGTCGAGGCCGTCTCGGTCACTGGCGGGCACCTCGGGTCGAACCTCGGCGCAGTCGAATTGACCCTCGCGGTACACCGGGTGTTCGAATCTCCGCGGGACATCCTGCTGTGGGACACCGGCCACCAGGCGTACGTGCACAAGATCGTCACCGGCCGCGCGAAGCGGTTCGACGAGCTGCGCCAGGAGGGTGGTCTGTCGGGCTATCCGAACCGGGCCGAGTCCGAGCACGACTGGGTCGAGAACAGCCACGCGTCGACCATCCTCAGCTACGCACACGGTTTGTCGATGTCGGTCGGTCGCGGCTCAGCCGACCGCCGTGTCGTTGCGGTAATCGGTGACGGTTCGATGACCGGCGGGATGGCCTTCGAGGCGTTGAACAACCTCGGCCACAGCCGCACGCGCTGCGTGATCATCCTCAACGACAACGGACGGTCGTACGCGCCCACCGTGTCGTCGCTGACCGAGAGCGTGAGTCGGCTGCGGTTGAGCCCGCAGTACCTGAATCTGCGTCACCGCGCCGAGCAGGTCGTCAACGAGCTCCCTGGCGTCGGCGCCTACATGACGAAGGCGTGGAAAGGCGTCACCGCCGCGATGCGCGAAGTCGTCGAGCCGCCTGCCTTCTTCGAGGCACTCGGCGTGCGCTACGTCGGCCCGATCGACGGACACGACATCGGCGGACTCGAGGACGCGCTGCGCAACGCCGCGGACTACGACGGCCCGATCGTCGTGCACGTACTCACGCAGAAGGGTCGCGGCTATCCGCCGGCGGAAGACGACGACGAGAAGTGCCTGCACGACGCGCCGGTGTTCGATGTCGCCACCGGTCCAGGCGTTTCGAAGCTGTCCGGCTATACGGAGGCGTTCTCCGACGCGTTGATCGCCGAAGCCGAACGCAGCCCGCAGATCATGGCGATCCCCGCGGCGATGCCGGGACCGACCGGTCTTCTCCCGTTCCAGGAGCGCTTCCCCGATCGTTTCGTCGACGTCGGAATCGCCGAGCAGCACGCCGCCACCATGGCGGCCGGCCTGGCGATGGGCGGCCTGCGGCCCGTCGTCGCCGTGTACTCGACGTTCTTCACCCGTGCGTTCGACCAGGCAAACCTCGACGTCGGGCTGCATGGCCTTCCCGTCGTTTTCGCCCTCGACCGCGCCGGCATCACCGGCGACGAAGGCCCGTCGCACCACGGCATCCTCGACCTTGCGCTCGGCCAGGCGATTCCCGGCATGACGCTGTTTGCGCCGTCGTCTGTCCAGGAGCTGCCGGTCATGCTGGCCACAGCACTGTCGCTCGACGGGCCGAGCATCATCCGATTCCCGACGAGCAAGGGCGGTGCCCGGCAGGTCGACCCCGGTGCGGTCGGTTCGGGCTTGCGTGCGCTCAAGGTGCGCGACGGAGCCGACGTCGCCGTGATCGCGGTCGGCAAGCTCGTCGGGCCGGCGCTCGCCGCCGCCGAGGAACTCTCCGGCGAGGGCATCGAGATCACAGTTTGGGACCCGCGCGTCGTCAAGCCGATCGACGCGGCGATGATCGACGACGTCGCGCGATGCCGCGTCGTGCTCACCGTCGAGGACGGGCTGCGCGTCGGCGGCGTGGGGATGGCCATGGCCGACGCGATTCTCGAAGCGGCTCGCGGTGGCAACGCGCCTGAGGTTCACGTGCTCGGCGTCCCCAGCGAATACCTCGCACACGCGAAGCCCGACCGGATTCTGTCGCGTCTGGGGCTCGATGGCCCCGGCATCGCCGCATCCGTGCGCGCTGCGCTCGCGACCGCTCGCCCGTAACAACGCCGGCGCGTGGGTCACCCAGACCTCGAGCTCGCGCTCGCGCTCGCCGACTCCGCGGACGCGATCACCCAGCGCTGGTTTCGCGATGCGGACCTCGGCGTCGAGACCAAGGCGGATATGACGCCGGTGTCGATCGCCGATCGCGCGGTCGAGGAGATGGTGCGAGCCACGATCGCCGAGGCGCGGCCGAGTCACTCCGTGCTCGGCGAGGAGTACGGCGACGACGGCGCGGCAGCCTGGCGCTGGATCGTCGATCCGATCGACGGGACGAAGAACTTCGTCCGCGGCATCCCCGTGTTCGCAACGCTGCTCGCACTGGAGCACGAGGGCAGTCTCGAGCTCGGCGTGGTGTCCGCGCCTGCGCTCGGACGTCGCTGGTGGGGAACGCGCGATGGAGGGGCGTTCGCCGACGGCGTGCCGGTGCGGGTGAGCGCGGTCGCACGGATCGAGGACGCCCACCTGTCGGGTGATGGCTACGACGCGTTTGCGTCCCACGGTCGGGGGGACGAGTTCGCCACGCTCGCGACACGGTGTGTGCGGTCCCGCGGATTCGGCGATTTCTGGTCGCACATGCTCGTGGCCGAAGGCGCGATCGACATCGCCGTAGAGCCCGAAGTCAGCTACTGGGATCTCGCAGCGATCGCCGTGATCGTCGAGGCCGCCGGCGGCCGCTTCACAAACCTGGCCGGCGAAGCCCGCGCCGACGGCGGCAGCGCCGTGTCCACCAACGGCCTCCTGCACGACGAGGTCCTTGCCGCCCTCAACAGCGAGTAGGGGGCGGTTGTCGCGCGGCTAGCGAGCGAAAACCGCCCCCTAGTCGCTCGTTTGTGGCTCGATCAGTTCGGGGCCCTCGTTTCGAACATTGTTGACGGCGGTGGTGACGGGGTACGCCGCGATTTGGTCGTCGGGGATGCCGACCAGCAGGTCGCGCACGGTCTCGAACGGCGCGCCGGGGTCGAGCCACAGGTCCCAGACGTCCCGCGGGAGCATTACGACCATCCGATTGTGGATCGACGCCACGAGGTTGTTGGGCTCGCCCGTGATCAGCGTCACCGTGCGGCGCGGCTCGGCGTCGGCATCGTCGCGGGGTTGCCACCGGTCCCACAGAGCGGCGAACCCGAGCGACCCGCCGTCGGCGGCGTGGATGTAAAACGGCTGCTTGACGGGCTTGGCCCCCTTTGCCTCAGGCTCTTTGCGCTGCCACTCGTAGAACCCGTCCGCAGGCACGATGCACCGGCGGCGTTCGAGCAGTCGTGTGAACGCAGGTCGCTTGAGCACCGTGTCGGACCGTAGGTTGATCATCTTGTTGGCGATCTTCGGGTCGTCGGCGAAGCTCGGGATCAGGCCCCACGGCAGCGCACCGAGACGGCGCTCCCCATCCGCGGCTGTTGCAACGGTGTAAACGTCGAGTGACGGCGCGACGTTGTACCGGGCGCCGAGATCCTCCGTCCTGACGGCGTCAACGTGAAATTCCTCCGCCAACTCCGCTGGGGTCGACGCGGCCACGAACCGTCCACACATCGCCCTACCTTTACCCGATGCGTGCAGCAGTGTTCGACGTCGGTGGCGTGCTCCTCGAGTGGGATGCGCCGCGCCTGTTCCGTTCTGTCCTCGGCGACGATGACGCCGTCGCTCGGTTCATGGCCGAGGTTCGGTTCGCCGAATGGAACACGACCCTCGATCGAGGCGAGCCATTCGCCACGTCGGTCGCAGCGCTGGGCGAGCGCTACCCCGAGTGGGCTGCGGTCATCGACGCGTTTGGCACACGTTGGTCCGAGTGCATCGGGCCAGCGTACGCGGACGCGCTGGCGCTGATCGCCGACCTGCGCGACGCGGGGGTTCCGTGCTTCGCGCTCTCGAACAGTTCGGTCGAAGCTCTCGGGCAGAACCAGCTCGCCATGGAGGTTTTCTCGCAACTCGACGGGGTCCTTCTGAGCGGCGAGATCGGTGTGTGCAAGCCCGACCCCGAGATCTACGCAGAAGCCGAGCGGCGGTTCGGGCTCCACCCGGCCACGACGTGGTTCACCGACGACAACGCTTCGAACGTCGCTGCGGCAGTCGCTCGGGGCTGGTCCGGCCACGTTTGCACCGACCCGTCGGAGCTGCGCGCCGCCGCTACTGCGGCCGGCCTCCTCAGCGCACCGTCGACCTCGGATTAGCGTCGTCGCCTTGCGCGTTCTGTTCTGTGGTGTCCGCGGCTCTACTCCCGCCCCCGGCTTCGCCTTTGCGCGCTACGGCGGCAACACGAGCTGCGTCGCCATATCGCACGACGGCGACATGGACCCGACGCTGATTTTGGACGCCGGGACGGGGCTCTCCCGGCTCGGGCGCGAGCTCGACGGACGGGCGTTCGCGGGTTCGATTCTCGTGGGCCACCTGCACTGGGACCACACCCACGGACTCCCGTTCTTCCCCGGAGGTGACCACCCCGACGCCCGCGTCGACATGTACATGCCCGAGCAGGGCGACGCCAAGGAAGTACTCACCCGAGTGCTCTCGCCGCCCCACTTCCCCGTGCGGCCTGACGACCTGATCGGCAAGTGGACGTTTCACGGTCTCGAACCGGGCGCGCACCGGATCGAAGGTTTCGATGTCGTCGCCCGCGAGATCCCCCACACTGGCGGCCGCACTTTCGGCTACCGCGTGAGCGACGGGCGGGCCGTTATTGCGTACCTCTCGGACCACTCGCCGATCGCCTTTGGTCAGGGGCCGCGCGGGCACGGAGAGTTCCACGACGACGCGCTCGAGCTGGCGCGTGACGCCGACCTGCTCATCCACGACGCGCAGTACACGACGACCGAGTTCGCGTCGCGGGCTCACTACGGCCACTCGACGATCGACTACGCGATCGAGCTCGGCGAACGCGCCGGCGTCACCAAGGTCGTGCTGTTCCACCACGACCCGTCGCGCACCGACGACCAGCTCGACGCAGTGGTCGAGGTCAACCAGCACCACCACGTCCGCGTCATCGCCGCGACCGAGGGAATGACGCTCGACCTGCGGGGGCGCTAGCGCCGATGAAGCTCGGCGAGCTCGCAGGGCGAGCGCGGCGGGCGTTGGAACGTCCGGCAGACCCGCCCGACGGAGTTTCTCTGTGGAGCCCGGCCAACCGCCGTCGGATCGAACACTGGGTGTGGACGCCGCCCGGCGCGACCGGCGACCTGCCGCTCGTACTCATGCTTCACGGCACCGTCGACGCAACTGGTCATGTCATGTGGCAGCACGGTCGCGCGAAGGAAACCGCGGCGCTACTCGTGCGCGAGAAGGTCGTGCCGCCGTTCGCTCTCGTGCTGGGAACGGACACAGGTCACGAACTCGGCTCGGCGTACGCCGACTGGCACGACGGCTCGGCCCGCGTCGAGACGTACGTGCTCGACGAGCTGCTGGGATGGGCCGACTCGGCGTTGCCGTTGAACGGTGTGCGTCACGTCGCCGGGATCTCGATGGGCGGCTACGGCGCCCTCACGCTGGCGTTGCGCCGGCCCGGCCGATTTGAGTCGGCCAGCTCCACGAGTGGGTACTTCGACCCCATGCGGCTGTTCGGGAGCGGACGAGTGCCCGACTTCTCTGACCGCGTGTGGGGCGACGCCGACCGCCGCGCCGCCCACGACCCGCGCACTCTGGTCGCCGACCCCGCCCGGCGCGCCAACCTGCGCGTCGCGTTCGACTGCGGCACCGAAGACGACCTCATCGCCGACAACCGCGCCTTCCACCAGCACCTCACCGACCTCGAGATCCCCCACGGCTACGCCGAACACCCCGGCTCCCACGACTGGACCTACTGGCGCACCCACCTCGCCGACCACTTCCGCTTCCACCTCACGAACACCGGCCCCCTCGCGATCGCGTAACTCGTCGCGCGGGGCGAGCGCAGCGAGCCTGGTGGCGGTGTCACCTGTCGTTGTCGAGACGTGGCGGGG
>DATLOH010000129.1:0-3768 GCA_035536375.1 Acidimicrobiales bacterium | reverse complement strand
ATGGTCTTCGTGTCGCACGGGGATGCCGCGGCTCGGCACACGGACTACGTCGGTGACCCGCAGTTCGCTCGCTTCATCGCCGAGGATGTCGTGAGCCGAGCCAGGGCACGAGTCCCGAGCCTTTCCGCTGAACGCCACCTGATCTGTGGGTTGAGTCTCAGCGGTCTCGCTGCTGCGCATATAGCCCTGCTGTATCCGACACGCTTCCCCGCTGCGCTCTGTCAGTCCGGGTCGTTCTGGTTTGAACCAGAGGCATTTGCTCAGTTGGCTCAGCAGCGTCCCCGCGTGAATTCACGGTTCTGGCTCAGTGTCGGAGACGAGGAGACCGACGGAAATGTCAGCCATCCGCCAACCGGTCTCTTTCAGGGCATCTCTCAGATCGCAGGAGTCGAAAGGGCCCGCGTAGCACTCGAGGAAAGCGGTGGTGAAGTGAACCTCCATCGCTATCGGGGAGGCCATGCCTTCGAGCACTGGCGGGCAGAGCTCAGCGACGCCCTTTCATGGCTCCTACGGCCCGCAGTAGACCCCCGGGTCCTGAGATGCCGAGCTGGTGCCGTTCCTGCTCACGGCACCCGGTCAGGGTAGGTGCCGTTAGCACCTGCCAGCCCCCGGGACGGGACGGGCGCGCCGGAACGGCGCGCTCTTGACTTGCATTAGCAACGAAACTGTCCGGATGAGAACGCGGGCCTACTGAGTGTCGGGCGCACCTGCCTCGGTAAGCATTGCGGTTAGCTCGCGGCCAAGGGGCCTGAACTGGTCCAGGCCCATCGGGCCTGATCCGAGAGCCTCTTGCAGGATGCGGGAGCGCGGGACTCGTCTGTTCGCCGTGACCAGATCAGTCCAAGCGCGTTCGCCAGCGACGTACGCAGCGCGATGAGCGGGTCGTCCGATCATGCTGGTGAACCACCAGGCGGCGACATCGGACTCAAGTCCGACGGCTTCAAGCAGCCGTTGAGCGGCGTCGGCCGACCACTTGGTTCCGAACCTGTCGACCAACTGCCGCGGGATCTCGTAGCTCGTGTGGAAACCGAGGTCGATCAACAGTGATGCGAGACGGAGCGCGCGCGAGCCAAGGCGGCCCGCTTTCGCTTGAGGGGTGTCGATGAGCCCCGCGTCCTCGGCGAGAGATTCGGCGTACAGGCCCCATCCCTCGGAATGCCCTGGCAGGTACATCAGCCGCTGGTAACGCGAGAGACCTGTCGCTTCAGATTGCAGCGTTGCCTCAACGTGATGGCCGGGAATCGACTCGTGAAAGAGCAGAGTCTTCTCGTACTCAACGTGGTGGGGCCCGTCGCCGCCCGCGATCCAAACCGTTGCGTTGGTTGAGCCGTCGGCGGCGCGAGGTGCGTAGTACGCCTGTTGACCGCCACCGTCGAAGGACCGCACGGTAAGGCGGGGCCACTCGCGTTGCGGGAGAATGTCCGCGCGGACGCAGGCGGACGTGGCTCGGCCTAGTTGGCCCTCTGCCCATGCGATGTGTTCGGCTTCCGAAGTGAGAACGAGGCCAACCGGCGCGTCAGCGAGTTCGCGCCGAATCTCGGTGAGCTGTTCGAACGCGGACGCGAGTTCTGCCGCGGCCCACTCGTAGTCCGCCGACCCGACAGCAGCGCCGGTATAGCGACGAGCCCATACTTCGAAGCGTTCAGACCCCACACAGTCGGCATCCGCCGCGAGCGGCAGATATTCGGCCCGCAGGTAGTCCGCCATCACGGCGAACGATGCGCTCGCTGGCACACCAGCCGCCACCCATTCGCCGATGGCATTGATCGTCGACAGCACTTGGCGTCGCGTTGCGACCACGCGGCCTGCGCTCGTTGCATTGAGGGTTCGGCGAAAACCGTCGAGCGCCGCGGGCAGACTCGCCTCCACAGAGCGACGTCGTTCGCGTTGCTCATCGGTCTCGGCGGGCAGATTGTCGAGCACGAAACGGAGCCGGAACAGGGTGCCGTCCATCGCGGCCTGCAACTCGCACGTCGCCTCACCGCTGTCGATCCACTGAAGCTCTGCACCGGTGCGTTCGATCAGGATGTCGCGGTCTCTCGTCTGCGGAAGCGAACGAAGCGCCGACTCTGCTTTGGCGAAGACGCTGCGTCGCTGGAGCCACCACTCAGGGTCGAGCGACGGCAGCCTGTCTATCGGCAACCCGCACTCTGCGGCCCACAGAGGATCGACCTCAGCGAGACGGTCCGCGAGGGAATCACCCACTTCCTTCGGTGAGGATCCGCCGGCCACCGGTGCAGGTTGTCAGACCCGCGTCGGTACCACTCGTCACTTTTCGAACGTGCCGGGCAGCCGGCGGTGCTCAATATTCTCTGCGCCGTCGGCGGCCTGGGGCGATGATCGACGACATGGCGGAGATCGAAGTCGTTGTCGCGCATTCGGAGCGCGTGACGCTGCGCGTCGGCGATGTGTTCCTGAAGATCGACCCGGATCAAGCGCGCATCGACCGAGAGGTCGAGGTCATGGCGAGGGCACCGATCCCCACCCCCGAGGTCCTTTGGCGCACGCCGCTGGTGCTCGCCCTCGCGGCAGTTCCTGGAGCGGCGCTCGGCGTGCTTAAAGAGCCTTCGCGTGCGTCTTCGGCGGCATGGGTTGCGGCGGGTGCCGCCGTCCGCACGCTGCACGACGCTCCGCCGCCGCCGTGGCCCAGCAGCCAGTGTCAGCAGCAGCCCGCTCTCAGCAGTCGGGGCACGGTCGAGTTTCCGCCAAAGCTCGACTCGGAGTGTGAGTGGCTCGTCGCTAACGATGTCGTGTCCGCCGACGTTGTCAGGCGCAATCGTCAGGTCGCGGAGGCGGCGCTGCGGCCATGGACACCGGTGTTCATCCACGGCGACCTGCAGATCGTTCATGTGTTCGTCGACGGTGACGAGGTGAGCGGCGTCGTGGACTGGTCCGAGGGCGGCCAAGGCGATGCGATGTATGACCTCGCCACTCTGACGCTCGCACACGAGGAGCACCTCGACGATGTCGTCGCAGGCTATGGCGGCGACATCGAGATCGACGTGATTCGCGCGTACTGGTCGTTGCGAAGTTTGATGGCGATCCGGTGGCTGTTTGAGCACGGCTACGGCGCGCCGGCGACGTTCCCAGAGGTCGCGGTGCTCAACTCCTTGTCAGCCAGTTCTTAGATGCGTGCGGCTATCACGCATGTCCGCCGAGCCGTGCTAACGGTTCGCTCAGCCGACCGGAGCGACGGCTCTGCTTACACGCCGGTAGCTACCGGGTGTCCCAGAACGCGCGGTCACTCTGGGGCACGGCTACGTCACCACCACGCTCGTTCGAAGCCGCGGCGAAGACACCGCCCCGACTCGAACTCGCTACAGTTCGCCGAGTGAGCGCGTCCGTACTGACGACGGTCCTCGTGGGTCTCTTCACACTCATTTTTGGATCGTTGGTTGAGGGCGGCCGTCGGCTCATCACCGACGACGTGAGCGATGCGCTCGCCATCGATGATCCGGTCGACGTTGGCGCCAGCGTTGAGTCGCGCTGGCGCACCCGCCTGTTGCTGTCGGCGCATCGCCGAGCGCATTGCGACGAACTCCCTCCCCACTTCGGCTGAGCCCGTAGCCGCCGGCGCGCATCTGCGCGCCATGAGCCAGTGAGGTGAGAAAGGGATCGAGACGAGTGCGTCGCGCGCGCCGCCGAGGCCGTTCGACACGTTCTGGAAGTGAATCTGCACGCCGGCCAACTCGCTGCCGGCGCGGCGATGTGCGACGGCTGGTCAGTACAGATGCTGACGGGCGAGGGCAAGACGTTCGCCGCCGTCGC
>DATLOH010000128.1:0-15165 GCA_035536375.1 Acidimicrobiales bacterium | reverse complement strand
GTCGGCGCGCACCTCGAAGTTCGCGAGCTGCCCGGTGATTCCCGACTCCGGCCAATCCGGGTGCAGGGCGCGCAGGACCCGCTCGATGTCGGCGACCGGCGTACCCACCAGCGGCGGCGGGCGCAGCCGCTCGGCACACGCGTCGAAATCGTCGAAGTAGTGGCGCAGCTCGATCGTGCCGCCATCAACGCAGACGATCCCTCGCACCGCGTCGGCGTTCCTCGCTGCCACCTCGACAACCACGTTGCCGCCCCAGCTCTGGCCGACGACCACGGGGCGGTCCCAGCCCAGCGACTTGATGACGGTGACGATGTCAGCGGCGACCGCATCGAACGCGAAGGCGCCCGGCACGTCGACCGCATGGTGGCGTCCTGCTGGTCCGTGCCCTCGCAGGTCGATCGCCGCCGAAGCATGACCAAGCGACACCAGGTGCTGGGCGACTCCGTCCCACAGGTGCGCGTTCGAGGCGAGGCCGTGGACGAGCACGAAGGGCACGCTCGAACCGGCGTGCTCGGCGCCACGTACAAGCGCGCGGAGAGCGATGCCATCGGCCACCTCGACACGCTCGTCCTGAACCACGCCGCTCACGCTACGTTCGCCGCCGATGGATCTCGTCGTCGCCCTTCTCGGTGCGTACCTCCTCGGCAGCATCCCAACGGCCGACTTCGTCGCGCGCCTCGCGACGCGCGGCTCGGTCGACATCCGCACCGCGGGGACGGGCAACCCGGGCGCCGCGAACGCGATCAAGGTCCTTGGAACGAAGTGGGGCCTGGTGATCCTCGTCGTAGACGTCGCGAAGGCTGTTGCCGCGTGCGCGGCGGGGTGGGCGCTTGCGGGACCCGACGCCGCGCACTGGAGCGGGACGGCCGCCGTCGTGGGTCACTGCTACCCGGTGTGGACGCGAGGCAAGGGCGGCAAGGGCGTTGCGTGCTCGGTCGGGCAGTGCATCGTGACCTTCCCGATCTACTTCCCGATTGATCTTGCGGTTGCCTTGGTGTCGTCACTGGCCGCGTTCCGGGCGAAGGCGTTCGCGGCGACCGTCGTCTCGTGCGCGTGCTGGGTGGGCGGAGCCACGGTGTGGTTCGCGCTCGATCTGCCGAACCTGTGGGGTCCGGATCCCACTGCTTCGTTGCCGCTCGCGGCGGCGGCGTCGAGTGCGGTCATCGTCGAGCGATTCGTGTCCGCAGCGCGTGCGCTCGCCGCGCGGGATGCAACCGTCACGGAGGTGGCCGCGTGATCGGCTTCTGCACGGACTCGAACGCGCAGCTCCCCGAGAAGCTCGTCGAGCGCTTCGGCGCCGAGGTCGTCCCGTTGACGATCACGATCGACGGCCAGGACTTCTTGGAGGGCGTCGATCTCGACGCCGACGCCTTCTACGAGCGGTTCGCTGATGGCGCGCAGCCGCAGGTGTCGACCGCGGCGCCGAGCCCGGGCCAGTTCGCCGCCGCCTACGACACGCTGGCAGCGCGAGGCGCCACGGAGATCCTCAGCGTGCATCTGGGCTCCGCGATCTCGGGCACGTTCAATTCGGCGCGCCTCGCCGTCGACGCGTCGCCTGTGCCCGTTCGCCTGGTCGACACCGGCACGGCCAGCTTCGCGATCGCCTGCTGCTTGTGGGAGGCGGCTGAAGCGGCGGTCGCAGGAGCGTCGCTTGAGGAGGCGGCGGCCGTCGCGGAAAGCGTGGCGGCGACGACCGACAACGTCTTCATCACCGGCGCACTTGAGCTTGTGCGCGCGGGTGGGCGGCTGGCCGCATCCGTTGGAGACGCCGCCGGGTCGGTTCCGGTGCTGAGCCTCGTCGACGGAGCGATCCAACCCATTGCGACGGCGGCGACGGTCGACGAGGCGGTCGCGGCGATGGCTGCGCACGTCCGGCGTGTCGGTACGAGGTTGCGCGTCGGGATCAGCGTCGCCGACGCCGCAGCCGCTCCGCTGTGGCACGCCCTCGAAGATGCGCTCACGGGCGCCCCCGAGGTCCTCGAGATCGTCAGGTATCGGATCAGCCCGAGCGTCGGAGTCCACACCGGACCTGGTGCCGCCGGCGCCGTCTCCTATCCCGCCCGCTAGCGGCAGTAGGGGGCTCCGGAGCGCGGCGGGCTAGCGCGCAAAAGCCCCCTACAGCGTTGTTGTGAGGGACTCGACGACTTGTTCCTGCAGCCAGGAGAGCCAGCCGTAGAGGGCGTAGGCGCCGGCGGCGGGGTGGCCCTCGTCGATCTCGTCCCAGTCGGTCTCGTCGGTGATGCCAATGCGCTCGCCGAGGACGAGGCGAAGCTGCGTCAGCGCGGCCGCCCAGCAGTGGAGATCCTCGGTCTCGACGCGGTCGAGCGCGGCTCCGGCGGCCAGTGTCTCGAGCGCCGTGCGGTGACGCACGCGCAGGTCCTCGCCCATCAGCCGGTGGTACTCGGCGTTCGCCTCGGCCTCCGATTCGGCGCGATAGGCCTGCGGAAACAACCGGGCCAGCGCCGGATCGGCGGCGACCGCGGCGTCGTCGCCGGCCGTCGCGTCGAGGAGCTCAACGAGTTGCGTCGGCAACGAGGCAAGAAGCTCGCGCTCGGCCGGGTCGAGCCGCACTTCGAATCCGCCGCCGCGCTTGGCCGGGCGGATCCGTCGGTCGTCGCGGAACGGGCTCACGCTTGCTCCATCGTCGCCCACAGCCCGTGCTCGTGGAGACGGAACACGTCGAGCTCGGCGCGTTCGCGGGTGCCGCTCGACACGACCGCCTTGCCGGCGGTGTGCACGTCCATCATCAGCTTGGTGGCCTTTTCGAGGCTGAACCCGAACAGCTTTTGGAAGACGAACGTGACGTACGACATCAGGTTCACCGGATCGTTCCAGACGATCACCTGCCAGGGGCGGTCCTCGACCGGCTTGTCGGCGTCGGTCGGTTCGTCGACCTCGATCGGGGCGAGCGTGGGTGTCGAGGTCGACATCTAGGTGTGCACCAGCGAGGGCTCGCGCGGGTCGGCTGCCTCACCCGGTGGACGTGGCTCGAGCTCGACCGCGGACGACGATCCGATCGACAGCCTGAGGCGCACGGCGCCGATCCACACGCCGAGTGCCCCAATGACGTGCAGTGCGACGAGAAGCGGCGGCACGCCATTGAAGTACTGCGCGTAGCCGATCGCGCCCTGTGCGATCTCGATGGCGAGCAGGGTCGTCGCCGCACGCGCGGCGTCGGGAGAAGCGCTGGACCTGCGGAAACGCAGCGCCGCGACCAGAGTCAAGGCCACGAGCACCCACACCGCAGCGCCGTGGACGCGGGCAACGTCGGGCATCTCGAACGCGTAGCGGCGTGCCTCTTCGTCCCCGCCGTGGGGCCCGGTGCCGGTCACGACGGTGCCCGCCACGAGAACGACCGCGGCCGCGATGGCAACCGCATTCGCCAGCCATCGTTCACCCGAGGCGGGCGCTACCACCCGGATCGGCTTGTGGTCGCGCCCAGCGCGCCAATGGAGCACGACTGCGTTCGTGACGAGAACCATCGACAGGAGGAAGTGACCGCCCACGAGGGCAGGGTGCAGTTCGAACAGCACCGTGATTCCGCCGAGCACGATTTGGCCGACCACGCCGGCCACAAGACCGAGCGACAGCCAGGTCAGATCTCGGCGCCGCGGCGTGCGCACGAGGGATCCAAGGACGGCGACGACGATGGCCACGACGACCGCTCCCGTGAACATTCGGTTCGCGAACTCGATCATGGGGTGGTATTCGAGCGGCGCGACGAGCCGGTCGTTCTCGCACGCCGGCCAGTCCGTGCACCCCAGCCCCGAGCCCGTGAGCCGCACCGCTGCGCCGGTCACGACGATGACGCTGAGCAGCACCAACGCCGCCAGAGTGGCCCGTCGGTAGGCCTGCGGAGACAAGCGGGGGACGGCCATCAGCACGCCATCGTACGAGCGTCCGGAGCGCTGGTTTCCCGTGCGCGCGGCGCGCCGTACCCGGGAGTTGCCGCTGCGGCACGGTCGACCGTTAATGTCCGCCTCGGAATGTCCCGGCTCTCCGCTTATGTGGCCCTCACCAAGCCCAGGATCATCGAGCTGCTGCTCGTGACGACCCTGCCGACGATGGTCGTAGCGCAGCGCGGGATGCCCCCGGTATGGCTCATGGCCATCACCCTGCTCGGCGGAGCGCTCGCGGCCGGCGGCGCCAACGCGATCAACATGGTGATCGACCGAGACATCGATGCCGTCATGAAGCGGACCCAGGACCGCCCGCTGGTCACCGGCGTCATTTCCGCGCGGGGTGCGCTGATCTTCGCAATCACTCTCGAGCTTGCTGCGTTCGCGCTGCTCTGGCTGGTCGTGAACCCGCTTTCGGCATGCCTCGCGCTGGGCGCGACCGCTTTCTATGTCTTTGTGTACTCGCTTTGGCTGAAGCGGTCCTCGGTGAACAACATCGTCATCGGTGGTGCCGCCGGTGCCGTTCCTGTGCTCGTCGGCTGGACCGCCGTGCAGAACAAGCTCAGCTTGGCGCCGATCCTGCTTTTCGGCGTGATCTTCGCCTGGACGCCACCGCACTTCTGGGCTCTCGCCATCAAGTATCGGGACGACTACTCCTCGGTCGACGTTCCGATGATGCCGTCGGTGCGCTCGGTCGCGTCCACCGCCCGACAGATCGCCATCTACACCGTGATCTTGTGGGTCACTTCGCTGGCGTTCGCGCCGGCGGCCGACATGGGCCTGCTCTACACGGGCTCCGCGATCGTGCTCGGTGCAGTGTTCATGCTGTTCGCCGTGCAACTCCAACGCGACGGCTCAACTGCGCGGGCCATGCGTCTGTTCAGCTACTCGATCACATACGTCACGCTCCTGTTCGGGGCCATGGCCGTGGATCAACTGATTCGGGGAGGATCATGAGCGACGTTCGGACCGACTCAGGAGCGCGGACCGAGTCGATCTTCGTGACTGCAGACCACAAGCGACTCGGCCGGGCGCAGGCGATTTTGGCCCTCGTCCTGCTGGCGGTCGCCGGTGCGGGGTCCCTGGCGGTGATGGCTCAAGCCGCAGGCGGTGAGGTTCAAAAGTTCGAGTCCTTGTGGTCACTTCACGACGCCTTCGCTGGCGTGTTCGTGGTGCTGCCGCTCTGGCTCGGACTCGCCGCGGTAGTCGTCCCACTACAAATCGGCACAACGCGGCTTGCGTTCCCGCTGCTTCAGTCGCTCACGCTGTGGACGCTGATCGGCGGCGCAGTGCTCGTGCTCGCCGGGTACGCCATGACGCCGGCGCCGTTCGCCGACCGCAGCGTGTTCAGTTCCATTCCTGTTCCAGCGGTCCTCGAGGGCGACACGCGCGGCGCCGACCTGATGACCATGGGCATGCTGCTCGGCGCCTTGGCGACACTGGCGGCAGCGCTGAACCTGGTCACAACCATCGCCACGCGGCGCGCGCCTGGTCTAACGCTCGGCCGGTTGCCGTATTTCTCGTGGTCCGTGCTCGTCGGCGGCGTGGCCGTTCTGCTCGCCACGCCCGTGTTCGTCGCCGGGCTCCTCGTCGTCTGGATGGACCAGCACTTCGGCGGGAGCGTGTTCGAGACCGAAGGCATGGAGTTCCTGTGGACCCACGCGGTGTGGCTCGGCGGGCGGCCCGAAGCGTTTCTCGGCCTCGTGTTCGCGCTGGGCGCGGGCTCGGACATCGTTGCGACCGCAACGCGTCGCGGGCTCGTCGCCGACAAGCCGGCGCGGGCCGGCATCGCCGCAGTCGCCACCCTCTCGTTCGTGGCGTGGGCCGGCGGGCCGGACGCGGTCGATTCGGTGCTTGCGCCGTTCGTCGATCCGGTGTCGCTGCTTCCGGCCCTGGCTGCCGGCGCTGTCGTGCTGACCTGGCTCCTCAACTTCCGCCACGGCGCGAGGACGCACGCCGCACTGATCCCCATCGTGGCTGCGCTGTCGCTCGGCGTTGTCGCAGCACTCAACGCTGCGCTGCGTGCCGCGTCCGAGGTCGAAGTTGGAACCGGCTGGGGCCGCGCGTCGTTGACGCTGGTCGCCGTAGCGATCCCGGTCACCGCAGCGGTGGGCGCCGCAGTGCACTGGGCGCCAAAGGTCGCCGGACGGCGGCTTTCGATGGGTGCGGGTGCGGTCACGGGCCTCGCCCTGGCGGGGGGCTTCGCGCTTCTCCAAGCGTCGGCTGCCCTCCTAGGCGCCGACGGAGCGCCGCGCTATAGCGCCGCCGGGTTCGCCGAGGACTCACACCAGCAGCTCGCGCTGCTCGGCGCGGTCGGCGTCGTCCTGATCGCGTTCGCGGTGCTCAGACTCCTCGCCGCGGTCGCGATGCCGACACGCGAGGGGCTCGGCGCCGACCCGTACGGCACCGGGCTCACCCTCGAGTGGCTCACCGCGTCGCCGCCCGCTCGCCACAATTTCGACGCGGTGCCCGAGGTGCGGTCCGCAACCCCGCTTGTCGATGCACGTTCCGGAGGCTCTACCTGATGACTGCAGTCGCCGCCATCGCCGCGCCGGCGAGCGCCGCCCGCCCGTCCCGCAGCTCGCTGACGCTGGCGTCCTATATCGCCGGCGCCGCACTCGTCGTCGCATCGGCCGCCGTCTTAGCGGCGTTCGTCGCAATCCGGGCCCAGGCCGATTCGTGGCCCCCGGACGAGATCAACTTCGACGAATACCTCAGCGCCATGCTCAGCGCAACGATGTTCCTCGCCGTCTGCTTCGCCGGATGGGCGTCGTGGGCATCGCGCACCGGCAACGAGCGCCAAGCGCTCGCCGGGCTTTCCCTCGCCGCCGGGATGGGCCTCGCGTTCGCCAATCTGGCCTGGTACACAGGGTCCCACGCCGGGTTCGGGGCATCGGAGCACGCGTTCGGCCTGCTCCTCGTCGCTTCAATCGCGATAGTCACGGTTGCCGCCCTGACGGCGGTGCTATTTGCAGTCACTGCGCTCATACGGACTCTCGGGCGCACGGCGTTGCCCGACCACGAATTGATCCGTGCGTCGGCGCGGTACTGGTTCATCGCCGGGGCGGCGTGGTTCGTCAGCCCCGTCGCCCTCTACGGCCTCACGAGCGTGAAGTAGCACGATGATCAACGACGCAACGAAGTTCAGCATCGGTCTTGCCGCCTTCGGCCTGCTCGCAGCGGTCGCCTACGGCATCGGAGGCGGCGACGACGTCGGCGTCGTGCTCCTCGTCGCCTTGGCAATCGTTGCGTCCATCGTCGCCTTCGGCGCCGGGCAGGTGCTCGGCAGCGACCCCGCACCCTTTGCCGCTCCCGATGCGGAACCGACGTCGACCGCCCTCGACCCGGCCGACGTGCCTCGCGGGTCGCTCATGCCCGCACTCGTGGCCGTCGGGGTCGCGCTTGCTTGCGCCGGCGCCGCTATTGGGTCGGAGCTCGTCGTCGAGGGAACGGTGCTCGCGGCGATCGGGCTCGGCGGATGGTTGGCAGGCGCGTGGCGGACGCACCCGGCGTTCGACCGGCGCGACGCCGCCAACCTCGACGACCGGCTGCTCGGCCCGGTCGCGCTTCCAGTTGTGGCGTTCATCATCACTGCATTCGTCGCCGTGAGCTTTTCCAGAGTCCTCCTTGCCGTGTCGGCAACCGCGAGTTGGGTGATCGCTCTGGTCGTCGCCGCTGCTGTGCTCGGTGTCCTGTGGATGCTTGCTGAACGCCGGCCGAACCCCCGCGTGGGCACGGCGATCGCGGCAGCCGGCATTGTCGCCACGCTTGCCGCCGGTGGGGCCGGGGCCAGCGCAGGCCAACGCGAGTTCCATCCCCACGCCAGCGGCGACAAGGGCACGTTGAAGCTCGTCGCCAAGGACATCGAGTTCGACGACGACGCCGTGCGACTCCCGGCCGACAGCGACGTGGAGATCACGCTCGTGAACCTTGACGTCGGCGTCAACCACAACGTCGCCGTGTACACGGCTGAGGAGCCCGGAACGCCGATCTTCAACGGTCCGCCGATCCTCTCCGGCGACATCGTCTACAAGCTTCGGACCCCGCCGCCCGGGTCGTTCCGGTACGTGTGTGACTTCCACCCCAACATGGTCGGCCGACTCGAGATCATCAAAGATGCGAGCGAGCCCAAGATCGACAGCTCAGAGGAGAACGCACATTGAGCAACTTGCTCGCCCGCCGTCGCGGCCTCCTGGTCGTCGTCGTCTTGGCCCTTCTCACGGGGGGCTGTGCCAATAGCGACAAGCCGCAGAGTTACATTGCGCCCGAGGGCCCGATTGCGCGCCAGCTCGACCGGCTGTGGGATCCCGTCTTCGCGATCGCCGCCGTGTTCTTCTTCCTCGTGCAGGGTTTGGTGCTGTGGGTTGCGATCCGTTATCGCCGCCGCGGCGACGACGACAACCCCAAGCAGGTTCATGGCAACAAGGCGATGGAGATCGGCTGGACGGCCGCTCCCGCGCTCATACTCGCCGGCGTCGGGTTCTTCACCGTTATCAACCTCGTCGATCTGGACCGCATCCCCAAAGGCCCGGAAGTGCTCACCGTCGAGGTGATCGGCCATCAGTGGTGGTGGGAGTACCAATACCCGAAGGCAGGGATCGTCACGGCCAACGAGCTGCACATCCCCGCCGAGAAGAAGATTGACCTGCGGGTGACGGCGACCGACGTCATCCATTCGTTCTGGCCGCCAAAGCTGGCCGCCAAGATCGACGCGGTGCCGGGGCGCATCAACCACATGGTTCTCGAGGCCGACGCCGACGATGTCGGCAAGACCTTCTTCGGGCAATGCATGGAGTACTGCGGTCTGTCGCACGCGAACATGCGCCTGAAGGTCGTGGTGCACGACGCCGCCAGCTTCGACAAGTGGCAGCGCGACCAGGCGAAGAAGGCGTCGATCCCTGCGGCCGGTGCTCCCGGCGCCACCGGTGCTGAGCTGTTCCGCACCAAGGGCTGCGGCGGGTGCCACACGGTCAAGGGCTACACCGCCGGGCAGGTCGGTCCCGACCTGACGCACTTCATGGACCGCAAGGTGTTCGCCGGAGCGATCTTCCCGAACGACCTCGACTCTCTACGCACGTGGCTGCGCGACCCGCCCAAGGCCAAGCCGATGGATCCCGACAACGGTCTCGGCATGCCGAATCTCGGGCTCACCGAGAACGAGATCAACGACCTGATCGCATTCCTCCAAACCTTGAAGTGAGCTGAGCATGACCAGCGTCCTCGAACCGAGCACCACCCTCGAGCTGCCCCCGGCTCCTCCCGACCCTGTGTTGCGCCGTCCGCGCAACACGCAGGGTTTCTGGGGCTGGATCACGACGGTTGACCACAAGCGCATCGGCATCATGTACGGCGTCACGGCCTTCGTGTTCTTCTTGTTCGGCGGGTTCGAGGCGCTGCTGATCCGACTGCAACTCGCGCAGCCGAACGGCACGCTGCTCTCGGCCGATTTGTACAACCAGCTGTTCACGATGCACGGCACGACGATGGTCTTCCTCGTCGTCATGCCGATCTCGGCGGCGTTCTTCAATTACTTCGCGCCGATCATGATCGGCGCACGAGACGTTGCGTTCCCGCGACTCAACGCGTTCAGCTATTGGACGTTCCTGTTCGGCGCGATCCTTATCAACTCGAGCTTCCTGCTCGGAGGCGCGCCGAACGGCGGGTGGTTCGGTTACGCACCCAACACGAGCATCACCTTCTCGCCCGGGCACAACATCGACTTCTGGATCTTCGGTCTTCAGCTGCTCGGCATCGCGTCGACGGTGGGCGCAGTCAACTTCATCGTGACGATCTTGAATCTGCGTGCACCCGGGATGTCGCTGTTCAAGATGCCCGTGTTCGTCTGGATGACGCTGGTCGCTAGCTTCCTGCTGCTGTTCGCGATGCCGATCATCACGGTCGCGTTGTTCCTGCTCATGTTCGACCGGCAGTTCGGCGCCAACTTCTTCAACCCCGCGGCCGGCGGCGACCCGGTGCTGTGGCAGCACCTCTTCTGGCTCTTTGGCCACCCCGAGGTGTACATCCTCATCCTGCCCGCCATGGGCATCGTTTCGGAGATCCTGCCGACGTTCGCTCGCAAGCCGCTGTTCGGTTATCCCGTCGTCGTGTTCTCCGGGATCGCCATCGGCTTCATGGGCTGGGGTGTGTGGGTGCACCACATGTTCGCAGTCGGTCTCGGACCCGTCGCGGTATCGGCGTTCTCGATCTCGACGATGTTCATTGCCGTGCCGACCGGCGTGAAGATCTTCAACTGGCTGGCCACCTGTTGGCGCGGGTCGATCCGATTGTCGGTGCCGATGTTGTTCGCGCTCGGGTTCGTCGCCATGTTCACGATCGGCGGGCTGTCGGGCGTGACCCACTCGGTGTCACCGCACGATCGTCAGCAGACCGACACCTATTACATCGTCGCCCACTTCCACTACGTGCTCTTCGGCGGTGCGTTGTTCGGGATCATGGGCGGCATCTACTACTGGTGGCCGAAGATCTTCGGCCACCTGCTGTCCGAGCGCATCGGCAAGCTCCACTTCTGGCTGTGGTTCGCAGGGTTCAACCTCACCTTCGGCCCGATGCACATCCTCGGCCTCGAAGGCATGCCGCGGCGCATCTACACCTACGACGAAAACCTCGGGTTCGACTATTGGAACATGGTCGCGACGATCGGCTCGTTCGTCATTGCCGTCTCTGTGCTCGTATTCCTCTACAACGTTTGGCATAGCCGGCGTAACGCCGTGCCAGCGGGTCCCGACCCGTGGGACGCCCGCACGCTCGAATGGACCATCCCCAGCCCTACGCCGGCGTACAACTTCGCCGAGGTGCCTGAAGTCCACGAGGTCGACGACTTCTGGCACCGTAAGTACGGCGAGGACGACGAGGGCCGGATGGTCAAGCTGGCGCCGCCGGACACCGAGGGGTCGCTCGACATCCACCGCGACGACGTGCACCTGCCGTCGCCGTCGTACTTCCCGATGGTGGCGTCGTTCGGCCTCATGGTGATCGCCTACGCGATGATCTACCGGAACTACGTCGTCGCCGTGGTGGGCGCGCTCGTACTCCTCGGCGGCATCTACGCCTGGGGGCTCGAGCCGTCGAGCGAGCCGCACGACGATCACGGCCATGATGGCGGAGGAGACGCGCCGCATGACGCGGACGACGGTGGCGAGCACAAGGGCGTGGAGCCGGCCGACACGCCGGACGCCGCACTCGGGGTCAGCTCCGGCACCGCCGAGGAGGTGACGTCATGACCGCAGTCGAGACAACCGTCCACGGCGACGGTCACGGCCACGCCACCAACACAGGCGTGTCGAACGAGAAGGTCGCGATGTGGGCCTTCCTCGGGTCCGAGTGCCTGCTGTTCGGCGCCCTGATCTCGACCTATCTGCTGTACCGCGGCAAGAGCGTCAGCGGACCGACCGAGCCCGCCGACCTGTTCGACATCCCGTTCACATCTGTGAGCTCGTTCGTGCTGCTGATGAGCTCGCTGACGATGGTGCTCGCGCTTGCGGCGATTCAGCGACGTGACGAGCCGCGGCTGCGACTGTGGCTGCTGGCGACCGCGTTGCTCGGCGCCACGTTCATCGCCGGCCAGATCTATGAGTTCACTGCGTTCGTGAACGAGGGGCTGACGATCTCGACGAACGTGTTCGGGTCGAGCTTCTTTGTGCTGACCGGGTTCCACGGTGTCCACGTCACACTTGGCATCGTCATGCTGCTGTCGTTGTGGGGTCTCTCGGCCCGCGGGAAGCTGCCGCCCGAGAAGTCCGAGACCGTCGAGATTGCCGGGCTCTACTGGCACTTCGTCGACGTCGTGTGGATCGTGATCTTCACGGTCATCTACCTGGTCCCGTAAGGAGAGACGACCTGTGGCCACTTCCAGCGACATCGCCCACGATCAAGAGCACGACGCCGCTCACGATCATCCGAGCGACGGTCGCTACGTCCGGATCGCGCTCGTGCTCGCGGTGCTTACCGCCATCGAGGTGTGGCTGTCGTACGCGGGGCTGAGCAGCAAACTCACAACCGCAACCTTGCTGATCTTTGCCGCAGTCAAGTTCGCGATCGTGGCGATGTACTTCATGCACCTGAAGTTCGACAACAAGGTGCTGCGACGGTTGTTCGTCACCGGCCTCGCGCTCGCCATCTTCTGCTACGTCGCGTACCTGTCGACGATGCAAGTGTTCCCCTGAGCACTTTCGCCTCGATCGATCCGTGGGCGTGGCACGCCCACCCCGACGTGTGGCTCCTCATCGCGGCGCTCGCGGTGACGTATTGGTATCTGCTCGCTCGCGTCGGCCCGCGCGCCGAACGCGACGGCGAGCCCGTGTTCGAGCGACGTCACATCCGCAACTTCGGCCTCGGGCTGGCGCTGCTGTGGCTCGGCGCAGACTGGCCGATCCACGACATCGGCGAGCACTACCTGCTCAGCGTGCACATGGGCCAGCACCTGATATTCACGCTGATGGCGCCGCCGCTGCTGATGGTCGGTCTACCGCCGTGGCTCCAGCGGCGGCTGTGGGGAACGGGGGTGCGCGCTGCCTTCTTGCGGTTCGTCGGACGACCGCTGCTCGCCGGGGTGGTCTTCAACGTTGTGTTCGTGCTCTCGCACTGGCCCGCACTGGTCGACGCAGCGCTGCGCTCACACCTCGTGCACTTCGTGGTCCACGCAGTGCTCGTCGCCGCCGCGACGCTGATGTGGTTCCCGGTGGTCAACCGGCTTGCGGGCCTGCCGCAGATGGGCTACCCGGGACGGATGTTGTACCTCTTCCTGCAGTCCGTCGTGCCGACGGTTCCGGCGAGCTTCCTGACGTTCGCGTCGGGCGTGATCTACACGTTCTACGAAGACGCGCCCCGGGTCTTCTCGATCAGCGCGGTCGAGGATCAGCAGCTGGCGGCAGCGATCATGAAGGTCTACGGCGGGCTCGTGCTGTGGATGGTCATCGTCGTGATGTTCTTCCGCTGGTACGCGATCAGCCAGAGCAAGCCTGAGCCCACTGCGGTGCTGACGTGGGAGCAGGTGCAGCGCGAGCTCGAGCGCACCGAGGCGCCCGCGGAGCCGTGAGTCGTCGGTTCGCCGCCTCGGTCGCCGCCGCGTGCTTTGCGTTGGCCTCGTGCGAGAACGGCGGCGGCGGCGATGGAGGTGGCGACGAGACGGCGCCCGAGGTCGGACGAGTTGCCCCCACGTTTGCGACTACCGACCTCGACGGAGAGAAGGTGCGCCTGCGCGATTTCCGCGGCCAGACGGTGGTCGTGAACTTTTGGGCGTCGTGGTGCACGCCGTGTCGCAAGGAGTTCCCGCTGCTCGCGCAGCTCGACAAACGCGATGACGTCACCGTGCTCGGTGTCGTGTTCAAGGACACCGTGGCGAATGCTCGGCGGTTCATGGACGAGCAGAACGCGGACTGGCCGGCGCTGCGCGACGACGGTGCGATCGCCAAGGCGTACCGCGTCGGTCCCGGCATCCCCGCCTCGGTCGTCGTCGGCGCCGACGGCGTCGTGCGAGTTCGTCACATCGGCGAGTTCAGCGACGTAAGCGAACTGCTCCCGCCGGACTGACCCGAAGACTCGAGGGCGGATCAGCCTCCGCCGTCGACGCTCACGTCGGCTCCGCCGTCGACGCCGCCACCGGTGTCACCGCTGCCGCTGCCCCCGGTGCCGCTGCCGTCGCTGCCGGAGTCCCCGGTACCGTCGCCGTCGACGCTGTCGCCGCTTCCGCCGTCATTCTCCGGCGACACAGTCACGTCGGTGTCGCTCTCGACGCCCGCGCCCCCGTCGTTGTCGTTGCCGTCACTGCAAGCGCCTAGTGCGGCGGTGGTGGCCAGGGCGAGGGTGGCGATCCATCTCGAAGATTTGCGCATGGGTGTCCTCTCGACGTGAGTCGGCGCGTGCCGACGACGGCGCCTACCCGGCAAGCGCCAGCCCGAAACCCGAAGCCGCGCGGGCGCGCCGTCGCCCTCTGTGCGGCGCGGGACCGACGCGCGATCCGTCAGGCTGGGCACATGGTCCTCGCGGTCAGTCAGAGCGTTGCGTTGTTGCTTCTGTTCGTCGTGCTTCCACTCGTCCTCGCCTACGTCATCGCCCGGTTGGTCCAGTGGCGGTCGGAGCCGTTCCCGGCCGAGTTGCGGACCTCGACGATCCTGCGGGACGGGGACTCTGCCGAAGGCGAGCTGATCGACTGGCGGAGTCCGGCGCAGTCATTTCTCGACCGGCACCCGATGGTGACATTCCGCGTCGCGGTTGCCGGCAGAGAGCAGTACGAGATCCGCATCACCCAGTCGGTCCCGCGTGGCGTCCTTCGTCATCTCGAGCGGGGAATGACGGTGCCGATCCGGCTGTCTGCCGATCGCACCCACGGCGCGATCGTGTTCCACGAGAAGCTCACCGACGGGTGAGGGCTCAACCGCGCTACTGCTGCGACTGCGTCGCTGCGTAAAGGAAGATCGAGGCCGCGGCGGCGACATTCAACGATGAGGCGACGCCGCGCATCGGAAGCGCGACCACGTCGTCGCACAACTCGCGTGCGGCGCGGCTGAGGCCGGTCGCCTCGGAGCCAAGCAAGATCGCGACAGGGGGCTTCACGACGCCATGGGTCAGCGGCGTCCCGTGCTCATCCGTGCCCAGAACCCTGAGGCCCACCTCACTGCGCGCCGGGACGAGCCACGCCGCGACCGTCTCGTGTGACGGCACCGTCACCACCGGAACCGAGAAGACCGAGCCCGTCGAACCTCGCACAGCCTGCGGGTCGTAAGGATCGGCGCTGCGCCCGAGCAGCACGACGGCGTCCGCGCCAAGAGCGTCGGCTGAGCGCACGATCGACCCGAGGTTGCCAGGGCTCTGCAACCGGTCGCACACGCACAGCGTCATCGCCGCGTGGACCGCCACGTCGGCGAGAGTCAACCGCCTGATTGCTGCGATAGCGAGTAGCTCGACCGGTTCCTCCTTCTGCGCGAGCAACGCCATGAGCGGGCCGGGAACGACGATGTGGCGCGCAACGGTCGCGGTATCGATGATCCCGGTCGCCCACTGCGAGCGGCGCAGGTCGTCGTTGACAATCAGCGCGTGGAGTGGCCATCCGGTGCGCAGAGCGGCGTCGATCGGCTTGACCCCCTGGACGACGAACTCGCCGCGCTGGTGTCGCTTCTGGCGGTTCGTCAGCAACGAGCGCAGCACCTGGAACTCGTCGTTCTGCGTGCGAATGTGGCGCACTTCGACCGGCCCGGACACCCCGCTCACCCTAGGGACGTCCGGCTGCGTGCTCGCGGTCGTGGGGGGG
>DATLOH010000127.1:0-11040 GCA_035536375.1 Acidimicrobiales bacterium | reverse complement strand
AGGCGCCCGAGGTGACGGTCGAGTGGCTCCGCGGCAATGGGGTGCAGCTGGCCCCCGGCGTCGCGCACGTCATTCGGGAACCACGCGGGCGTGTCGTCCGGAAACGGTTCGTGAAGCAGATCGGCGTAAAGCCAGTCGAGTTCGATCAGAGCCACGTGGTAGAGCAATGTCCCGATGGTGTTCTCCCCGACCACTGGAGCACGTTCGACCCAGTCGGGCTCGACAGCACGCAGCGCATCGAGCGTGCGTTGCCGTGTGTCGCGCAAACGCCATAGCGCCTCGCCGACGCGCGCGTCCAAACCGTCGGGGATGGTCACAATCCGTTTCTCCACCTGCGCATGCATAGCGGGCGGTGCCGGAGGGTGGCGGCGATCGTGCACCGATGTCTGACCGAGTGAAGGAGCGGGTCGAACGCGGGACGGCTGCGGCGCTGAGGACGGCGGCGTCGTTGGGCCTGCCGGCGGAACGCGCCGACGTTCTTCAGGACTCGAACCGTGTGGTCGTGCGAGTGGTGCCCTGCGACACCGTGGCGCGTGTCGTTGAGAGCAGCGGCGCAGGGCACCTCGAGCCTGAAATCGCCTTGGCCGACCGGCTCGCGCACATGGGCGCACCGGTCGCGGTACCCGAACCGCGGGTCGAACGCCGCGTGCACGGCGAGCGCGAGTTCGCCATGACGTTCTGGCGTCACTACGAGCCCGTCGAGCCTCGGGAGATCGAGCCCGTCCGCTACGGCACCGCGCTGAAATCACTGCACGAGTCGATGTCGACGCTCGACACGGCAGCGCCGCACTTCACCGAGCGAGCCGCGAAGGCCGAGGGCCTGGCCCTGGATCCCGAACAAACTCCCGCGCTGGAAGCGGACGACCGCGCCTTCCTCGTCTCGGAACTGCGGCGCACGACCGATTCGGTGGCGTCGAGCGGCGCGCCAGAACAGCTGCTCCACGGCGAGCCGCACTCCGACAACGTGTTGCGAACGGCCGAAGGGCTGCTGTTCATCGACTTCGAGGCGAGTTGCCGCGGACCAGTCGAGTTCGATGTCGCCGACGTTCCCGAAGCAGTGGCCGGTCACTATCCGGGCGTCAACCTCTTGCTGCTCGAGCAGTGCCGCCGACTCGTGCTCGCGATGGTGTCGACGTGGTGCTGGGCTGGGTTCGACGACCACGAGAACCTCCGTCGCGCCGCTCCTCAGCTGCTCAGCGAGCTGCGCGTCATCGCCGCGCACCGCGACGTGACTGGCTAAGCGACCCCGCGGGCCGCCCATGCGCGCGCCGTCATGACGAACGGCGCCGGCGGAACGAGGTCGCGGCAGCGTTGCCGGAGTTCATCGCGCCGAGCGGCCTCGAGCCCGGCGACGTGTCGCCCGGCGGGGCCGACCCCGAGCGTGAACGGCTCCCACCACTCCTCAAAGCTCGCGTGCTCGACGTCGACCGAGAGCACGCGGTCCTCGACGTCGCGCAGTCCAGCCGCCTCGAGCAGCTCGGCAAGATGTCCTTCGCGCGCACCTGGGAGTTGCGATTCGCCTGTCAACTCTGGGTCGAGCGAGCGGGCTGCAGACCAGAACGTGCCGAGCGGCCCTTCATCGGTCGCGAGGTCCCACACGCACGCAGCTACGACACCGTCGGGGCGGGTGACACGCGCCATCTCGCGCAGCCCGGCTACAGGATCGGCCATGAAGTGAACGACGAGCTGCGCGAGCGCGACATCGAACTCACCGTCGCTGAAGGGAAGATCCTCTGCGCTGGCACGGCGCACGTCTACCTCCGGAAAGCGGGCGCGCACAGCCTCGACGAACGGATCGGAGGGATCGACGGCCGACACGGCAGCGGCTCCGGTTCGCTGCACGAGCTCGGCAATCAACGCGCCCGGTCCGCAGCCGACGTCGAGCGCGCGGTGCCCGCGCGCGACTCCCGCAAAGTCGGCCAGCCGTGGGCCCAGAGGAATCGAGTAACGACCCATGAAGCGGTCGTACGCGTCCGCGGCGACAGCGAAACTCACGCTCGCCTTGTCAGCGGGTGAGCTGCACCGGAAGCGACACGCACGCCCTTTCGAGGCCAGTGACAGTGACGCACATGAGTGCGTCACCGTCTTGCTTGGGGCGCGTGCCTAGGTCACCCGATCCTGTCGGTCCGTCGATCGTGACGCGAGTCGACGGCAAGGCCTTGGCATCACGAGGCGCGGCGACGACGCCGCGCTCCACGGGGCGGGGCACGCTCTTCGCCGGCGAGTCCACCACGGCATTCTGCGCCGGGCGCGCGTCGGGTGTTACTGCGGCTGCGGCGGGGACGTGCGCCCGGAGGTTCGTACCCGGCGGCATCCCCTCGTCGACCGGGTAACTCGGATAGTGCGGACCGAGCGACACCGCGGTCGCGGCCACGAGCGTGGCGGTCGCCGCGCCTCGCCGCGATCGCAGCGAGGCAGAGCGAACGACGAGCGCGATGCACACGCCCAGGCTTTCGGCGAGCGTCAGGAGGCGCGCTCGAGCCCGGTGTCGCCGCACTGCGGTTCGCACCGCGGTCTTCCGATCTGCGTGCACCCCGGTGTCGAGGATGGCCGCACGCTCGTCGGGCGAAAGTTGTTGGAGGCCGCGCCGCACTGCGCCGAGCCACCAACGGCCGACCGCTTCACTGGCGACGTCCTCGTTCGAAGTGATCTCTCGCGGCAGGTCGCAGAGCCGCCCGTCGCGACGTGCTGCGTCGATAACAAGGCGCCAGGCCACTACCGCTGTCCAGCGAAAGAGATCGTCGGCGTCGACGAAGGGCACCTCACGCTCGATGATCCGCACGGCGGTTTCCTGGACGACGTCCTCCGCGATTTCACGGCGAACACCTCGGTGGGCGAGCATTGCGTGGAGGCGGCGCGCGACCTCGTCCCACACAAGATCAAGTGCGAATCCCGGGGTCGCTGTGGCTGTCACCAACACCCTTTGTACCCTCAATGTGCGCGTACGCGCCATCAGCGCAGAATTTCCTTGTAATCACCCAGGGGTTGGAACGTGTACTCCTCCCTGTAAATAGCTGGAGGCATCGATGATCGTCACTTCCCTCGCCGTACGCCTCGTCACTCTTGCAATCGTGGTCGCCGCAGTCATTTTCGGCGTCGCCTTCGCGAGCACTGCCGCTGCCAACCCGCCGGGCTACTGCGCCTACAGCCACCCGGTACCGCCCTCGCCTGTCGAGGAGATCGTGGTGTGCACTCCCTAGCCAATTCATGTGGGTCGGAGGCGCGCCGCGGCCGCCGGGCGGCGGCGGCGTGTGTCTTATCCGGTGCGATGTTGCTTGGGGCGGCGGCTCCTGCACTGGGGAGCGGCCACGAGGAATCGGAGTTCCTCAGTCGCACGAACGCGCTCCGAACCTCGCAAGGTCTCAGTCCGCTGACGGTCGACTTCGAGCTCGCCGACATCGCCCGCTACTGGGCTGCGGAGATGGCGGCCGCCGCCAAAGTCGCCGGCAACCCGCATCTGCACAAGCAAGCCACGAATTGGCGCCGCCTCGGGGAGAACGTGCGGCGAGGACCTGATGTCGCCACGATTCAGGCCGCGTTCGAAGCCGACCCGCGCGACGCCGCCAACCTCCTCGATCCGGAGTTCGTCAACATCGGGATCGGGGTCGCAAGAGCGGGTTCCGAGCTCTTCGTAACAGTGGATTTCAAGCAACCCGAAACGCTCGCAGCACCGCCAAGCCCCCCTGCGCCTGTCAACCCGCCGCCCTCGCGACCCCCTCCGGACAAGCCTCCCAGCGAAGGAGGATCGGGCGGGTCGCGTCCGGCCGCACCCGCAGTTGCGAGCAGCACGACGACCAATCTGGGGGCCTTCACGCTCCTCGCCCCCGACGCCGCCGATCGCCACCGGGGCCTCACCGCACGGCCCTCGATGGTCCTCGACCATCCGTCGATAGGGCGGCAGCCCCGCATGTCATTGCCGGCAGGAGACACGACTGCGGCGGGTGTCGCGCTTCGCAGTGGGGCGTCGGCCTTATTCCTCGCGGTGACAACGTTCACAGCCCTCCAGGTCGCAAGAAAGCGCGGAGTCACCGCCCGCCGTGCGTAGGCGTGCCGGTTGGACTGAACGCGCTCGGGTACGCCCGCACGATGGAGCCGATCGAGAACGCTGATCTCGAGCGTTTGGTGGCGCCGGCATCGCAGCTCTACGTCGGCGTGTCTGCGAAGCACGGTCCCCATGTGACCCCGGAGCTGTTCGCGGCGTCGGGCGGGCGGCTGTGGTGCATGACTTCCGCCGTCACCCTCAAGGCGAAGGTGCTCGCGCACGATGACCGGATCGCGTTCTTGGCCACGCACGATCATGGCGATGTCGTCGGGATCGGCCGAGCATCGGTGATCGACCCGGCACGGCCGGCGTCGATCGCCGGCAATCTCACCTCGCTCGCCCGGAGTCCCCTCGGAGCGGCGCGCTTCGTGGCGCGCAACCTCGATGAGCTAGCGGGCGCCGCGCGTGACGCGCTTGCGGGACGGCTAGGCGGGCCGATCCCGCCGCACCGTGTGGTCGTGGCCATCGAAATCCTCGCCATCGCGTCCGTCGAAAACGGGGCGTTGGCGGGAGCGTGGGGCTGGCCTGACCTTGCGACCGGCACGCCAAGGCTCCAAGCCCTTGACCCCGCTGCGGCAAAAGACAGTGATCCCGCCGCCGACGCGCTCAACCGCGCCGATCTTCCGGAGGCGCTCGAGCGCCTGACCGGTGACGGAGGGGCGGCCCTCGGTTGGCTCACGAACGAGGGCCACCCCCTGGTCCTGCCGGCGTCATGGATTCGCGACACGTGCGTTGCGACGGTCGACGCGGAGCTTTGGGACGTGTGTGGCGCAGCGTCAAGCGCGCGGGCCGCGATCACGCGGGACGGGTGGACCGGCTACGGCCCGTCGGGGAAGCAAGGAGTGCTCTTGCGCGGACACGGCACCGCCGCGTCGAACGGTGGCAAAGCAACGGTCGCGCTCGCAGTCGAGAGCGTTACCTCCTGGGACGGGGTCGAAACGGTGACCGCCAAACCTGCATGACAGAGCAGGCGGTCGTACGTGTCGCTACGTTCAACGTGCGCAACGGCCGGGCATGGGACGGGTGCAACTCGTGGCCGTTCCGGCGCCGCGCGAGTGCGCACACACTGCGCGAGTTGGATGCAGAGCTGATCGGCCTTCAGGAAGCGTTCGCCTTTCAGTTGCGGTGGTTGGTGCGACGCCTGCCCGACTACGACGTTGTCGGCGAAGGCCGCGATGGCAACGGCCGCGGGGAGCACTGCGCAGTCTTGGTTCGCCGATCGGCGTTCCGGGTGATCGACGCGAAGACGCGCTGGTTCGGCGGCACGCCGTTGCGAGCGTCGCGCCTCGTTGGCGCGCGCTTCCCGCGCGTCGCGACCACCGTGGAGCTCGAACACGTGAACGGTCAGCATTGGCATTTCACGTCGACGCATCTCGACGAGGCGTCGACCGAGCGGCGGCGTGCGAGCGCTACGCAACTCGCGGAATGGGTTCGTACAGACACCCCGCATGTCGTCGTCGGCGATTTCAACGCACCACCCGACGCCCCGATCTTCGACGCGCTCCTGCGCGCCGGCTTCCGTCACGCGCTACCCACAGACGCAGGTGGCACGAGTCATAGGTTCAGCGGTCGCCGTGACGGTCGGAGAATCGACCACGTGCTCGTCAACGCGGCGGTCGATGTGCGTGCCGCGCACGTCGTATACCGACCCGCGCACGAACGGCTGGCATCGGATCATTGGCCCGTCGTTGCCGACGTGGCGGCCGGGTAGCGCTGAACGCTCCGCCCGCCTCCTCGCTGCTGTCGTACAGAGGCGTACCCTGAGGTCATGGCCAGCGATGAAACCCCGTACTGGAGAGGCATCAACCATCTCGCACTCGTCACGCCCGACATGGACGCAACGGTGCGCTTCTACCACGGGGTGCTGGGCGCACGGCTCGTTGCCCATTTGGGCAACCGGTACTTCCGTCACTACTTCTTCGAGTTCGGTCCCGAGCAAACCGTTGCGTTCTTCGAGTACCGCGGGGTTGCCATCGAGTCATTCGCAGTGCCCGCCGGCGTGCCGGACCCGCGCAAGGCCCAGTTCGACCATCTCTCGTTCAACCTGCCGGACGAGCACGCGTTGTTCGAGCTGCGTGATCGCCTGAAGAGCAACGGGTGCGAGGTCACCGATCTCGTCGACCACGGCTTCGTGCGCTCGATCTACTTCACGGACCCCCACGGCATCGCGCTCGAGGCGTCGTGGTGGGTTGTCGATCCGACCGGTCGGCCGTCGGACTACGCCGACCCCGGGTTGTTCTCCGATCCGGATCCCGTGCCCGCAGTGCGCGAGCTCCAAGCGACAGGTGCGGTCGCGTCCGTGCCCGCGACGCGTTTGATCGGTGACGAGGAGAACCCCGTCGATCCTGTCTGAGACCCTTAATGTCGACTCCGTGGAGCCACGCCGTGTGATGCACCGTGGCTGACCGCCCGGAGCGGCGCAGCACGGCGACCTCGAATTTCGGCGTCGGTCGGCGCGAGGCGCACGACGCGACCGCTTTCTACGCTCGCTTCGGTTCGCCCGAGATATCAAGCGCAGATGACGTTGCGCGGCCGGAGCCCATCGGCGAGCCGTTCCGCCACGGCGATGCCCGTTCGATGACATCGCTGTCCGACAACTCCGTGGCGTTGGTCGTTACCTCGCCGCCGTACTTCGCCGGCAAGCAGTACGAGGAGGAGCTCGGGCGAGACGGCGTGCCGTCGTCGTACCTCGAGTACCTGACGCTGCTGCGCGATGTCTTCGCAGAATGCAAGCGGGTGCTCGAGCCCGGCGGACGCATCGCCGTCAACGTCGCCAACCTCGGCCGGCGCCCGTACCGAAGCCTCGCGTCCGACGTCATCCGCATTCTCCAGGACGACCTCGGGTTGCTCCTCCGCGGCGAGATCGTCTGGCAGAAGGGCGACGGCGCCAGCGGATCGTGCGCGTGGGGATCATTCCGTAGCCCCGCGAACCCCGTGCTGCGCGACCTCACGGAGCGCGTCATCGTTGCCAGCAAGGGTCGCTTCGATCGCGCCCGTTCTGCGAAGCAGCGCCGCGCCGAGGGCCTTCCTCACGAAGCCACACTGACGAGTGACGAGTTCATGGCCGCAACGCTCGATGTTTGGGAGATGAACGCCGAGAGCGCCCGCCGCGTCAATCACCCTGCCCCCTTCCCGGTCGAGCTGCCTCGGCGCCTCATCGATCTCTACACCTACGCTGATGATCTCGTGCTCGATCCCTTCATGGGGTCGGGCTCCACGCTCGTTGCCGCATCTCGCGCCCGGCGTCGCTACGTCGGTTATGACCTCGATGCGTCCTACTGCGACATCGCCCGAGAGCGCGTCGCCCTTGAGGGCCAGCCCTCGGCGGACGCCAAAGAGGTACCTGATGGCGCGGTGCTGGCGATAGCCGAACGCGCGCTGGGCGCCGCGGGCTTCGAGATCACTGGCCGCGCGGCGAAGCAACGTGGTCTCGGGCTTGCCGTCGCGTTCGAGGTTCGGAACGCGTTCGGCGTCGTGTGGTACGTCGATGTCGCCGGGTCGTTCACCACGGCGCGCGCCGGGCTCGATCGCACAGACGCCGCGCTGCGCGCGGTCGGACGCGCCCACGTCCTGCGTGAAACCGGTCGACCGCCGCTGATGCTGCTCACCCCGCACGTCCCGAAGCCGGGGTCAGATGCTGACCGCATCCTTCGGTCCGCTGGCCCGAAGACTGTGTTCGACGTCCTCGAACTGCTGTCGGACGAGGCAAATGTCCGGCTTGCCGCCTACGCGCAGATGGCGGGAATGACGGGGCCGCTACCGGGGTTTTGGTACGAGAAGGACATCGGCGCGACCGCAATCGGATGAACCAGAGAGCTTCTTCGCAAGTTCCTCCGAGTCGAACCGTTACTCGAAAGTAACGAGGACGCCTGCTGCGTCCACGAACGCAAAGGAGCGTTGCTTGAACAAGTTCCGCGCACTCGCCGTAGCACTGGCGACCCTGATGATCGCGTCGCTCGGCTGGACGCCTCCGTCGTCTGCCGCCCCGTCCGTCGCCCTGCGCACGAGCGCCGGCGAGGCGATCGTGGGCTTCACTGAAGGACACATGCCGTCCATCGCGCCGGGTGCGCGTTTGGCCGGCATGCGCGTCACGCTCGTGTCGCCGCAGGGCCGATTCGTGGCGGTGAAGGCCACAACGGTCACCGCAGCGCGCGACGCGGTCGACTCGCTCCGCGGCGTTGCCTATGTCGAGGACAACGCGATCATGAAAGCGCTCGTCGTCCCGAATGACACGCGCTACTCGTCGCAGTACGGCCCCGGGATGATGGGCTTCCCGACGGCGTGGGGCTCGGCCGGTTACGGCAGCTCGGCGATCAAGGTGTCGGTGATCGACTCCGGCATCCGCAGCACGCACGAGGACTTCGTGGGCGGCCGCGTTCTCGCTGGCCACGACTACATCAACAACGACGGCGTACCGAACGACGACTGCGGTCACGGCACCCACACTGCGGGCACCGTCGGCGCAACGACCAACAACGCCAAGGGCGTCGCCGGCATGAGCCAGGCGACGATCATCCCGATGAAGGCACTCAGCGCCGTCGGCGGCCTACTCAACGTGCAGTGCACCGGCAACCACGCGCAGATCTCGCAGGCGATCATCGACTCCGCGGACCAAGGTGCGCGCGTCATCTCGATGAGCATCGGCGGAGGCACTTCGTCGACGCTGCAGAACGCCGTCAACTACGCCGACGGCAAGGGCGCCATCCTCGTCGCCGCCGCGGGCAACGACGGTGGGTCGAACTCGATCGACTACCCGGGCGCCTACCCCAATGTGATCGCCGTTGGCGCCCTCACGAGCTCGAAGACCAAGGCGAGCTACTCCGACGGCGGACCGCAGCTCGACATCGCCGCACCGGGCAGCGCAGTCCTGTCGACTTTCAACAGCAACGACGCGAGCTACAGCAGCCTCGACGGGACGTCGATGGCGACTCCCCACGTCGCCGGTGCCCTTGCGCTGACGCTGGGCTGCGCTCCGGGCGGCACGACGAAGACGCAGGTCGTCAACGCCCTCTACTCGACGGCTGAGGATCTCGGCGCCGCCGGTTGGGACAGCAGCTACGGCAACGGTCTTGCGCGCGTCGATCGGCTCGTGTCGACCATCTGTGGCGGAACTGCGCCGGCGAACAACCCGCCGACCGCTGCCTTCACGCACTCGACCTCGGGCTTGACGCTGACGGTCAACGGATCGACATCGTCGGATCCCGACGGTGACGCCCTCACCTACGCATGGACGTTCGGCGACGGCGCGACCGCCACCGGTGTCTCCGCCACCCGCACGTACGCGGCCGCCGGTACCTACACGGTCGGCCTGACAGTGAACGACGGCCGTGGAGGAACCAACTCGACGACGAAGAGCATCACGGTCACGACCAGCGGCAGCGGCGGCGACCCTGACCCGTCGACGCCGACGCTCACCAGCGGCCAGTCGAAGTCGATCGCCATCTCTGCGACCAACGCCGACGTGTACTACAAGATCGCCGTCCCGGCAGGGGCGACGCAACTGAAGGTCGACCTCACCGGTCCGGCGTGCAGCGTCCTGAGCTGCTCGTTGGACACCGACCTCTACACACGGCAGACCTCGCGCCCGACCGACACCGTCTACGCGTGCCGGCCCTACACGCAGGGCAACAACGAGACGTGCACGCACGCGTCGCCCGGCTCTGGTTACTGGTATCTCCGGGTGAAGCGGTACAGCGGATCAGGCACCGTCAACCTCAAGGCCACCGTTTCGTAGCGAGGTCCGCAACCTCAACTACGGGGGGCTCTGGAGGCGGGGAAAACCCTCCTCCAGAGCCCCCTACGGCTTCTGGCGCGGGGGGCTCCGCGTGGAGGCTTGAATGAGCGCCATGGCGACGAATGTCCTCGAGCACCTGGCGGGTCGGCAGGCGGCAATGGTCGACGCGCTGGGCGATCTCGTACGAGCAGAATCGCCGTCGTCGGATCCGGCCGCCTGTGCCGCGTGCGGTGATGTGCTGAGCGACTTCGTAGCGGAGGTGCTCGGTGGGGTGCGCCCCGAGAAGGTCGTCGTGGAAGGCCGGACGCATCTGCGGTGGTGCTTCGGCGGGCCGACCCGAGTGGCGGTGATCGGGCATCTCGACACCGTGTGGCCTACGGGCACCCTCGCCGAGTTGCCCTTCGACGTCACCGACGGCATCGCGCGTGGGCCCGGGTGTTTCGACATGAAGGCCGGTCTGGTCCAGGCCACGTACGCGCTCGCGTCGCTTGACTCGCTCGAAGGCGTCACCCTGCTCGTCACCAGCGACGAGGAGCTTGGGTCGCAGACGTCCCGCGCACTCATCGAAGAGACCGTCCTTGGCGCGCGCGCGGCGCTGGTTGCGGAGCCGGCTGTAGACGGCGCGCTGAAGATCGCCCGCAAGGGCGTGTCGCTGTACAAGCTGACCGTCACGGGGCGCGAGGCGCACGCCGGTCTCGAGCCGGAGAAAGGGGCTAACGCGTTGCTGGCGCTGGCCGACCTTCTCGGCGCGGTCAGCGCGCTCGCCGAACCGTCGCTCGGCACGACAGTGACGCCGACGGTTGCCGCCGCCGGCACTGCGCGCAACGTCGTGCCCGCATCGGCCTGGGCGGAGATCGACGTGCGGGCGTCGGAGCCGAAAGAACAGAGCCGGATCGACACGTCGATCCGCGGTCTCAAGCCGTGGCTGCCGGATACCAGCGTCGTCGCGGAGGGCGGGCCGAACCGCCCGCCGATGCCTCAGGCGATTGCCGACGAGTTGTTCGACCGCGCGCAGCGGGTGGCGCTCGGGCTGGGTATGCCTGCGCTCACAGGCCAAGCTGTGGGCGGCGGATCCGACGGGAACTTCACCGCCGGAGTCGGTGTGCCGACGCTCGATGGCCTGGGCGCCGTAGGCGACGGCGCTCACGCTCGTCACGAGCACGTGGTCCTGAGCTGCATGCCCGAGCGCGCCGCGCTGCTCGGCGCGTTGATCGCCGACCTTCAGTCCGAACCCGGTACTTGACGGGTTCTCCGCGCATGGCGC
>DATLOH010000126.1:0-8129 GCA_035536375.1 Acidimicrobiales bacterium | reverse complement strand
ATGTGCCGATATCGCTGACGCGGTAGCTGTAAAGCTGCGTAGATGGCGTTGCTAACGACGCGGATCTTCGTTGTTGCGGCAATCTTGGCCGCGTGTGCTGCGTGCGACCGTAAGGGCGCGAAGGAGGCTCCCGACATCGGTAACGGGTTGCCGGGGATCGAGCTCGTCGTCAGCCCGCGTTGCGCACGCGCCGGGGAGACCGTGAACCTCTCGTTTCGGGGGGACAGTCTTTCCGGCCGTTGGGCGAGTTCTCATGTTTTTCTCGACCGCGCCGACGGGGATGGGTGGAGACGCGAGTGGGAGTACGCAACCAGCGGCCGTTCCGAGGTTTCTAAGGCGTCGCCAGCACAGCCTGAAAACGCGCCGCGCCGGGCAGTCGGCTCGCGAGTTCAATGGGTCACGAGGGCCGCCATGCCCGCCGACGCGGAACCGGGGAGCTATCGCTTCGTGCATGGCGTCCTGGCGGAGAACCAAGCGGCGAACGAGGCAGTCACATTCAAGATCGCCGAAAAGTGCTGACCGCCGAACGCGAATGGCCCTTTCGGAGTGGCGCAAACGTGCCGACAGCGCGCACCCGCTCTTCGGGCGAGAGCGGGCCAATCTGGCACGATCGGACCAGTGAGCGAGATCGAGGAACTGCGTAGCCGTATCGAAGCCCTAGAAGCGCGCTTGGAAGCATTGAGCTTCGGGCAAGTGCGTGCCGAGCGATTGGACATTGTCGATGGCGACGGCACGGTTCGGCTTGCGATCGCTAACCGTGAGCGCGCTGGTGAGCGAATGATCGAGGACGAGGTTCAATCGCCCGGACGGGAGCGGACGGGGCTTGTTCTCTTCAACGAGGACGGGCATGAGTGTGGCGGCCTCACATGGAGCGCCAAGCGTGTGGGCGACCACACGGAGGCGTACTCAGTTCTAAGTCTCGATCGGTACCGTGGGGATCAGGTCGTCGCTGTTGGCTACGCCGACACTCCGGACGGCTACTGGGCTGGGATGCGCGTTGTCGATCGAAAGGAATCGGGGCACGCCGAGGCGTGGCGACGCTACAGAGAGCTGACCGCCATGGCGGAGAGCCCGGAACGCGATGAGGCCCTTCGCGAGCTTCTCGCCGACCGACCTTTCGGTGCAATGCGAATGTTCGTCGGTCGCGACATGTCGGGCGACGCAACGATTCGGATGTATGACGGGACGGGTCGTCCGAGGCTCCGATTTGCGGTCTCGGAGGACGGTGCCGCTCTGATCGAGTTTTTAGACGAGCGCGGCGAGGTTGTGCGACGGATCACCCAGGCGGACGACTGAAACCTCGGAACCAACCGCACGGGGAAGTGCCGATCCCGCTCGGTCAAGGTGCAAACATTCGCGATGGCTCTGCCACAAGATCGGCAGCGGCAAGCCCGCGTCCGCGCCATGACCGACTCCGAGTTACGTGCCGAAATTGACAGGTGCCGCGCCAACGAGCAGACCGTGAAGCCAAACAAAGCGCGCCGCTCGTGGAAGGCGCTCGCGGAGGCAGCGGAGCAGGAACTGGAGAGGCGCGCAACTGGCGCATAGGTGCCGATACAGCTCGGCGTGTGTGGGCGCGCAATGATCTCGTTGTGACACGGCGATCGAGTCGGCGAAGGCCGACGAGTTGATTCTCGGTGCCGATGGCGTGTTTACGTTGCAACAATCCCCGGAGGCGAACGGGCTGTGGCGATTCGACATCGCGACGAGGCAGAACCACCGTCCACCGCGCAGTGAGAATCCACGCAAGTACGTGGCTGGTGGATTCGGCCCTGTACTTATGGTGGTCCAAGAGCGAGGTACCGCCACCGAGGGCTTCGAGATCTGGGATTGCGGTGGCGACAGTCCTTCGCTCATCGAACAGATCACGATTAGCGAGGGCGTCGCTCTGTCAGGCGTTGACACCGCGTCGCTTTCGATCCGGTCCACACTCGCCGCCATCGTTCGCCCGTGGGATGACGACAGGACGTACCGCGTCATGTACTTCGACGCCAAGGCCGACTCCTGGGTGTTCTCCCCGCTCGCCTGGACCCGCACCCTCGACCAGATGTACTCCGCGCCTTCCGCTGCCTTCCGGCTGACAGACGCACTCGTGCTCGTGATCGGAGGTCGGTCTCCGACGTACGTAGTCGAGCTTCCTTCGGGCGCGCCTACCGAAGAACTCGGAGGAAACAACGCGTTCGTCACCGCCGCACGGGATCGCGTGATCGTCACGGGACGAAAGTCGCTTCGTTCATACGCTCTGCCTTCGATGGAGGCGCTCGGAGGCTGGGACATCAAGCTCAGTGACGAGTCTTTCCCCGGTATCGCGCAGATGGGGCCATCGACCATCCCCGGTCATATGTGGGTTCCAGCACCCGAAGCCCGTGCCGCGCTTCTCATGCGGGAAGCCGACTTGCGCGTCGAACTTCTCATACCGATTCCCTCAGCACGGCCCTGGGAAATTGGCGGACCAATAAACGGCGAGATCGCCTACAAGCCGTGGCTGACATCGGCGGACGGCACGCTCCCCGGCGATCCGTCGTGTTGCGTCCGAAGGCTCACCGCTGAGGAGAACAGCGCCATCGAGGCTGCGCGCAGTCACCCCTCCTAGTTCTTGTCCGCACGACCTATAAGTGCCGTTCCCGAGTGGCTGATCTCCGGCAATATCGGATGGTGCACGCTGGCCCGTCCGTTCGTATCCGTAGCCCACTCCGCCGAGCTATCACGGGTCTTGTTGCGGCGACCAGCATCGGGATTGCGGTCGGGGTCGCCGTGGGTGAACCGGACCTCAGAGCGCGCATCGTGGTCGTCGCACTGGCCGGTGGCGTGGCCGTATGGATGTGGCGCGTATTCATCACCGAAGTGCGCGCTGACGGCGATCGCCTCGTAGTGCGAAATCCATGGCGTACCTACAACATCGCTAGGGGCGACATCAGGCAGATTGCTACCGGCAAGGTCGGCCGCGGGGTAACCGCTGCGAATGGTCCGTTTGTCGAAATGCTCGATGGTCGAAGAGTGCTGCTGTACGCAGCGAGCGCTCCGTACAGCGCACTTGGACGCGCCGACGAATCGCAGGACATGGCGCGACTCCAAGGGTTGTTGGCGTGGTGGAAGGGCAACGCATAGGTGCCGATCCCGAGCGGTCGATCGTTTGAGCGTGCTCAGCCCGGCTCGTCTGTCCAGATTTTGTCATCGGGGTGGGTATGCATTTCCGTCCACCGGCTCGCGCCGTACGGAAACGGTTTGACACCATGAACCCCGTCCCCCAATGCCATGTGCGTCTCACGCAGTCCTTCGCGTCTGCGCGTCCTGGCTTCCGACACGGGAATCTTCGCTGACTGCGCGAAGTCCTCAACGGTTATCCGCCAATCCTCGTCTGAACGGTCCGCGGCGGCGAGCAACGCTTGAGCGAGATAACGAGCTTGAATCGCCGAGAGCGAGTTGTCGAAGTGAGAACAAGGCGGGTCGCACTCGCGGGGCGGGTTGCACTCGGGTGGATGGCACATGCTCGTCACCCAAATTTCGCCATCTGCGTACACAACGGATAGCTCGTAGAGGCCGCTGTCCAGATTCAGGATCGTTTCGGGCACGCTCGATTTCTAACCTGCGACCCGACGCGCTGCCGCCTGATCTCCGGAGGCCGAAAGCGCGCACGCAGAAGTGCCGCTACCGAGCGCCTGTCCGGGCAAGATCGATCGGATCGTCGTCGCCTTGCGCCGACTACTGGTTATCCAAGCTGTCACGGTCGAGCGGCGCTAGCGACCCTCGGCCAAGAAGCAAGACGGTTCTGTCGCAACGAGAGGTTCCAAATGCGCGGCTGAACTTCGAGCGCACCGCGTCGTCGGATCGACGCTGGGCAAGCATGCGCATGCTGGCTGGCCGCAGGAGCGGGAACCTCCGATAGCGGTTGTCACGGGATAGGCGCATGATGTCGTATTCCTTTGCGGATCCTGTACGTGGTCGCCGTGCTCGGCATTGTGGTGTCGGGTGCTGCCTGTGATGACCAGAAGTCCGCAGCAGACCGCGCTGCGCCGAGGCCTCCGCCCGAGGAGATCTGTGAAAGCCCGCCCGGTAAGCATGGCGGCGTGTCGCCGCCTTTGATCGACGCAGACGTCGTGGGCCGTTCCGGAAACGAGTGGACAGCACCGGTCGGCGCGGACGGCGTCACCGTGCGAGTCAGGTTCGCTCAGCGTCGCTACACGAAGGTCAAGAGCGCGCACTTTCAGATCACTCCGAAGGACGCGCCGTCCGACGATGTCATTCGGCGGCTTGCGATCAGGCAACCGCTGGAACCAGGGGTGCAGACCGTGTCCGTGCACTGGGACGGTCGCGACGATGCCGGTAACCGCGTCGCCCCTGGCAAATACCGCCTTTTCTCATACGTGGTGATTGGGGGCTGGACGCGGGTGGCGTACGCCGACGGGCGCGGCCTCGGATACCAACGGCGGCACTCCGACGCGATCGAATCTGGGGGTCTGGGTTTATTCGAGATGCCATCGCCTCGCGCATGAGTCGCGCTCGCACGGTCGACCTCGGTTCAACTCGGACAATCCCTTTGGCGCGCCTCGCTGCACGTTTGCCACACTTGACGGGCTGTGGGTACTTCCCCCCGTCCTACGGCGCGCATGCGCCGGCTGCTTGTGGTCGCGATCACCGTCGCGTTGCTCTTCGGCGCGCTCGCGGCTCAGGCGCGCCCGGCGCCGCTAGAAGTCACGGTCGATGGGCGTGTCGTGCAGGTGTCCGCAGAGCGGGCGACAGTCGGTGAGGCGCTGGAAATCGCAGGAGCGCGTGCGCGGATCGGTGTGATGCGTTCGGCCGCCAGTCGATCGCCGCTCGAAGTGGCGATCGACGAGGCCGACATCCTGCGCAATGGCAATCCTGTCCTGCGCTCGGACGCCGTCGAGGACGGCGATCGGATCGTCATCCGGAACGGCACCGATTGGGTCGAGGGGACCGTGGTGCGTCGCGTGGTGCGCCACGGGTCGCCGCTGCCGCCGGTCGAGGAGCGGCTGTGGCGCCAGTCCCACGATGGAGTCGTCGAGCAGGTCGCCGGTGAGCATTCGGGCGAAGTCGTGCACGAGACGGTCATCGAGGCGCCGGTAGCAGCGACGCCCGCCGACGCGCGCGAGGTCGTCCTGACCTTCGACGACGGGCCCGACAAGCGGTGGACGCCGATGGTGCTCGACATCCTGCGCGACAAGGGTGTCAAAGCGGTGTTCTGCGTCGTCGGGTCACAGATGCGTCGCTACCCGGGGCTGGTCAAGCGGGCGCACGCCGAGGGTCACGAAATGTGCAACCACACGATGGACCACGACGTAAACCTGCGGCAGCGTTCGCCCGACGCGATCCGCCGAAACATCGACGCGGCAACCGCCCTCATTCAAGAGCTGACCGGTGAGCGGCCGCGGTTCTACCGTGCTCCCGGCGGGAACCTCTCGGACTTCGTCATCAACCACGTGCGCTCCGAAGGCATGCGCGTCTCCGGGTGGTCGATCGACCCGATGGACTACCGCAAGCCGGGTGCCGAGATGATCATGAACCGCATACTCGCCGGAGCACATCCAGGTGCAGTGATGCTGCTGCACGACGCTGGAGGCGACCGGAGCCAGACCGTGGCGCAGCTGCCTGCGCTGATCGATCGACTACGTGCCGACAGCTACGCGATCGCCGTTCCCTGACCCTCGGAGGCGTACATCTTCAGCGCCTCCGCGAGTTTGCACTCCTGCACACCCGGCTCGCCGAGGACCGCAGTCAGCCAGTCGGGTCGCGCGATGGCCGTTACGGCGACCGGCGTCGTGAGCGGAGAGAGCGTCGTCGCCAATCGCGCGAACGTGACCGCGTAGTCCGGCGGGCGCACGTCGCGCGCCAATTCGGCGAGCGCGAACGGATCGGGGTCCTCCGGCGCAGTGACGCGGCTGCCGGCGACGACGACCGGCGAGCTCGGAGACGGACCCCCTCCTGCCATGCCGGGGCCATCGGCGAGGATCGCGCCACGGACGAGATCAGCCCGTGCTCCGGCGACGAGTAGCGCGATGTACGCACCGATGCCCCGGCCGAGGAGAGTCGCCTCGCCGACCTCGGCGAGCGCGGCGTCGACGTCGCCCATCAACTGCTCGGCGGTGTAGCCGCCGCCGCGAGGTCGCGACGATGCGCCGTGCCCGAGGAAGTCGAGCGAGAAGACATCCCCGTGCCAGTGCTCCGCGACGGTGGGCGGCACTACCTCCGGTGAACGCTCTCCGAGGCCGTGCAGCAGCAACAGGGGCCGGCCTGCGCTATCGCTGTCACTCAGGCGATGCAATGCGAGGTCGGCGCGACCGAGCCGAAGTTGCGTCGTCGACGTCATGAGGCCAAGAACTCGGTCACGAGGTCGGCCACCGCACGGGGCTGCTCGATGTGGACGAAGTGGCCGGCGTCCGGGAAGGTCTCGAGTCGCGCTCCCGCCGGCAGGTAGGGGAGCACGTCGTCGGGTGTGGTGCCCCAGCCCATGTCCTCGTGGATCAGCCCGAGCACGCCGAGGACCGGCATCCCGAGACCGGGGACGCGGTGCAGCGACCACTCCGGCCGCCACGGTCCGAACCCGCCGAAGCGCATGATCGGATCGATCTTCCAGCGCCAGCCGTCGTCGTCCTTGCGTGCGCCGATCGTTGCGATGTACTCGAGCCACTCGAGTGAAAGTCGTGGGTTCATGCGCGCTCGTCGCTGCGCGAGTTCCTCGATCGTGCCGGGCTTGCGTGATGCGTTTACCGCGCTGCGGCGGTGATCGAGCCATCCCGCAAGTTCGCCGGCAAGCATGCGCGTCCGCTCGCGGTCCGAGACGTCTGGGAAGCGACGCTTCGACGGGAGGCCGTCGATGTTCACGAGCCGGCTGACGCGGTGCGGGCACGCATCGGCGAGCTGCAGCATGATGCCGCCGCCCTTCGAGTGCCCGATCACCGGCACCGCTCCGTTGGCGACGGACTCGAGCACGCACAGCGCGTCGCGTACGTCCGCATCCCAGTTGTAGAGCGCGGCGTGTTCGGAATCGCCGTGTCCACGATGGTCCCAGCTGACGACACGCCACCCGGCATCGGCGATCAGCGGCGCGAACAGGTCGAATGTCCCGGCGAAATCAAAGCCGCCGTGCGCGAGAAGCACGGGCGGATTGTCGGCTGCGCCCCACTCGTAGGTGGCGATCGACAACCCGTGCGCGTCGACTCGGTAGGTGCGGTCGGGACGCCGCGCGCCTGGATACGTGCGGGTGTCCTCGGCGCTCATCGGCGGCGACCATACCCGCGGCATTACGGTCCGGCGCCATGGGTTCTCCGGTCTTCGCCTCCTACGAAGAAGCCGCGCACGCGGGCATGAGCGTCGCGCACGCAGCGGCGGAGGATCCCATCCGCGCCGCAGTGATCTCGCCACATGGCGATCGCACGTTCGCCGAGCTCAACGCCCGGGCCAACGAGCTCGCACGCGGATTCCGCGCTGCGGGGCTCCAGACGGGCGACCGCGTCGCGCTGCTGTGCAAGAACCGCCCCGAATTCGTCGAGGTCTACGCCGCTACCGCGCGGGCCGGACTGTGGCTGACGGCGGTCAACTTCCACCTCACCGGTCCCGAGATCGCGTACGTGGTGCGGGATTGCGCGGCGAAGGCGTTCGTGGTGGACGCTTCGGTGCCGGCCGCCGCTGATGCCGTTGAGGCGGTCGGGGCCGCCGCGAAGCTGCGCCTCTCGATCGGCAAGGTCGAGGGTTGCGACCCTCTCGGCGAATTCGCAACCGATGAGTCCGCCGCCGACCTCCCGGATCCCGAGCGCGGTTGGATCATGCTCTACACGTCGGGCACGACCGGCAACCCTAAAGGCGTGTTTCGCCAACCGCCCGCACCAGGGCCGAACATCTCGGGCTACGTCGGAGGCCGCACCAAGCACCTCGTGACCGGTCCGCTGTATCACGCAGCGCCGCTCGTGATCTCACTCATCACGCCCTTTCAGTGGGGCGCGGGCGTGGTGGTGATGGACGGGTGGAGCGCAGAGGAGATGCTGCGCCTGGTCGAAGTCCATCGGGTGACGCATACGCATGTGGTCCCGACGATGCTTCATCGGCTGCTTGCGCTGCCGGCCGACGTGCGCGCCAACTACGACGTCAGCTCGCTCGCGGTGGTCGTGCACGGC
>DATLOH010000125.1:0-10795 GCA_035536375.1 Acidimicrobiales bacterium | reverse complement strand
CTCGTCGCGGAAGGGCCGAACCATGGCGGCGAGGTAATCGGGCGCGGGGACGTGGTCGGCGTCGAGCTGGGCGACCACGTCGTAGCGGTCGTAGCCGACGCAGTCGTAGAACCACGCGAGGTTGCCCTCCTTGCACTTCGTCCGCCGCGGCCAGTTCGGCTGGTGGTACTCGGTGACGCCGAAACGCGTGGAGACGCCGACACGCTTCGCGAGACACCAGCGCAGTGTCTCTTCCGACGGGCGCTCGTCGGCCAACCACACGTCGTACGCGTACGGAAAGTCCTGCGCGAGCATCGCTTCGAGCGTCTTCTCGACGACCGACCAGGGCTCCGACGGCGCTTTGGTCACGACGATCGCCACCCGCATGCGCGGGACCGGCAGCGCGGGGTTAGGCCGCGTCATCCGCGCAGCGAAGAAGAAGAAGTACAGCGTGAGTAGCGACACCCATCCGAAGAGCAGGGTCACGAGGACCGAAGGCGCAGACCACGCCCCGCGTCCCTCCCCGAGCCACCACATCCAGAACCACGCCATCGTGGCCAGCCCGAACAGCACGAGACCCCGCAGTGCGAGCTCTTGGCGGAACCCGAGGACCGGGACCATCAACGGCGCGTTCGGATCTACCGCGCCGAACTCTCGCGCGCGCTGCTCGCGCTCCATACGAGCCGTCGCTTGCGCGAGCTCCTCAGCACGGGCAGCCTCGGTCGCCGCGACCGCCCGCGCCAGCCGCGCTGCGCGCTCGCCCTCCTCGGGATGGCCGGCGATTGCGTTAGCCACCTGCGCTTGGCGTTCCGCCTCATCGCGGTGGAACCGGGTCGCCTCGGCAACCTGCGCGGAAAGCTGCGCCTGGAGACGCCATGCTCTGTCGTCGTCCAGCAGGGTTGCGGCGCGCAACTCCTCCTTGGCTTCGGCGAGCGCCCGCTCGAGCCGCTGACGCACCGGGGCGAGATCACGCTCGATCTCAGCCAGCGTCAGCGCGCGATCGCAACCCAAGACGGTCCGGCCAACGCCGGTGGACATGCTTCAGCTCGAGTTCAGAGCAAATCGGGCGGCGCGTAGCCGGCCGATGAAGCGACGCTCGCGTGGCGCCGCGAGAGGCCGACGAGCAGCAGCCCGCCGAGCAGCAGCACAACCGCCAGCACCAGCATGAGCGTGGTGGCGCCAACACCGGTACGGGCGAGCTCGTGACCGACCTGCGCGGCAGCAGTGCGTACAGTGACGCCAGTACCCGAGCCGGACCCAGCTGCGCCGGCGGTGCCGGCCGCCGATGCGGCAGTGTTAGCTGCCGAGTTGGCCGCCGTGCCTACTCCGAGTACCGCAGCGGCGAGAGTCCCGCCACCGACCGCCATATAACTCATTGCTCTTCCTCCAGCTGGGGCGGGCCCCATTGACCCGCTCGCCGTTCGAGCTAGATGTATCCGACCGGTTGACTAGTTAACCCACGCTGCGCGGTTTTATTTACGCGCACCGTGAAACCCGCAACCTGGGCGACGCGCAAAGTGACGAAAGCGCGCGCTGTGTTCCAAAACGCAGGTGAGCCGCTCCGCGAGTTCGCGCCAGTGACTAGGCAAGCGTCACCCGACGGCGCGCAGCCGGCGCATGGATACGCCCCAAGACTCGATCTCCGCCCTCACTTTGCGCCACGTCGACGCAGCACACGCCGACTCCGCGAGCGGAGCGAGTTCGAACGGCTCGCCGACGCACGCCCGCACCCAGCGGCTGAACATGCCGTCGTCCATCCAGCCCGCCTCGATCGCGGAGATCTCGCCGCCGCCGAAGCCGTCGCCTGACATCGCTGTCCATCGTTCGTCGGCCCATGACCGCTCCGGGGTGGCGTCGAGCAAGGCGGCGGCTTCCGCCCACCGCAGCTTCTCGCCGTTGAACGACGGATGGTTGCGCGCCGCGAGCGCAGTGAGCCAGCGCATCGCCCGCAGGTGCGAGGTCGGTGTCTCCGGCGGCGCGGTCGGAAGATCGAGGGCCCGCCGCAGGCAGTCGGGCACATTGCCCTGCGCGATAGGACCCATGCCGGAGCTCAGCGGCACCGGCTCGCCGTCGACCGCGCGCATCACCGCCGCCTCCGTCCCGTCGCGGGCGATGAGCTGTACGGCCCGCACCCGCGAGCGCTTCGGGTGCTTGGACGGTCGAAGGCCGTCGAGCGGGGCCGCCCAGCCGAAGGTCACCGTGCCGAAGACGGTCCAGTCCTCGGGGGCGACGAATCCGAGCAGCACGTCGACGGGATGCTCACCGGGCTCGAGCGGTTTGACGCCGAACTCGGTTACGTCCCGCTCGTCGGTGTCGCTGACCCGCACAAAGGCGTGCGGGCCGTCGAAGTCGTCGCCGAGCGAGCGCTCGACGGCCTCCGCGAGCGCGCAGAGTTGATCGGTTGTTGGAGCAGTGGGCACAGCTTCCTCCTCGAGGAACGCGAGCGTTCATGTCGAGGGGAAGCGACAGGAGGAGTGTGACAGAGGGGTGTTGCGCGGATCCAGGGAGTGAACGCGCCGGGCGCGAGGCTCGCTCAGGAGACGGCTCGCTCCGCGGGCTGCGCAGCGACGGAAAGGTCGAACTCCATCCCTTCGAATGCCAGGACGAGTTCGTCGGGGCCGCCACTCCACGCGCTCAGGGCGTGCTCGCGCAGCACGTCGAGGTCGGCGTCGGTGTGCAGGGGGTCATGGTGGAAGAGCACCAGCTGGCGCACCCCTGCGAGTTGAGCGAACGCCACGACATGGTCCACCGCCGAATGACCCCAGCCGACGTGATTCGGGTATTCCTCGGTGCTGTACTGCGCGTCGTGCAGGAGCACGTCCGCGCCTTGGGCGAGGCCGGTGCCCGACACCCACGACGGATCCTGAACCGCTAGGTCGAGGACCCCGAGGCTCGGCTCGTGATCGGGAATGTAGGTGAGCGATCGCCCGAGGTCGTCGATGCGGTAGCCGACCGTGGATCCCTGGTGGACGACCGGCGCAGCCGTCACCGTGGCCGAGCCGACATCAAAGGTCCCGTCGGCATCGTGAAAGGACAACCGGGCTGGGACGTCCGCAAGAGCGACGGGGAACAACGGCGGGGAGAGATAGGTGCCGATGCGCTCGGCCAGCGAGATCGTCGGCGAGGGCGGCCCGTAGATCACGATCTCCACGCTCGGGTCGTAGAGGGGCTTGAAGAAGCCGAGCCCCTGGAGGTGGTCCATGTGCAGATGCGTGAGCAGCACGTGGACCCGTCTAATACCGCTGCCGATAAGCGTGAGCCCGAGGCCGCGCATCCCGGTGCCGGCGTCGAGCACGATCAGCTCGTCGTCGTCCGTGCGCACCTCCACGCAACTCGTGTTGCCGCCGTACCGGACCGTGTCCGGTCCCGGCGACGCCAATGACCCCCGAGTCCCCCACAACCGAGCGCGCACGTCATCCCTCGTTTTCGAGCCAGAAGATGCCAACGGCGCCGGCAAACTCGTCGGCGCGTCGGTACAACGGATAAGCCGTGATCTCAAGTCGGCGGGGCAGGCCGTCGAGACCGGTGATGGCAATGGATCCGTGCGCGGGTCGGCGTTCGAGCAGCGCGACGCCGGGCGCTATCTGGGTGCGTGAGAGCGCGTCGCCCTCAGGGCTGGTGGGTTTGAGGAGCGCGGCCCATTCGCCCGCGTCCATCTCGCCCACTTCGGAAAATGGCTTGCCGACGATCGGCTCGGCGGCTTCGTTGTAGAAGACCAGCCGTCCGTTCGCGTCGACGAGAAACATCGGTGTGGCCAGGTTGGTGGCCAATTCCCGCGCCAAGATCAGCACGACACTCTTCTGCCCCGGGTCCATCTGCGCTGAGGGTAACCGCGCGCACACGGTCGGCGTCGATGACAGGCGTCACAGCGACTGGTCGCTAGACGAGCACCTCGACGGCGGCGGCGGCGGCGAGTGCTCGTTCGACCGCTTCGTCGGTGGTGGTTCCCGTGGCCAGAGCGACGCCCATGCGCCGGCCGGGCCGGCAGTCGGGCTTCGCGAAGAGCCGCACCTGCGCGGTCGGCACGGCGAGCGCGTCGGCGAGGCCGGTGAAACGTGGCGCAACTCCGGTGCCCATAGCGAGGATGACTGCCGACGCGCCCGGGGTCGGCACCGCAACATCGTCGTCGACGATCGGCAGCCCGAGGATGGCGCGCACGTGCAGAGCGAACTCGGACAGGCGCTGAGTCGCCATGGTCACCATGCCGGTGTCGTGCGGGCGCGGTGAGACCTCCGAGAAGAGCACGTCGTCGCCACGAATGAAGAGCTCGACGCCGAACACGCCCCACCCGCCGAGTGCGTCGGTGATTTGCTCGGCGACCGCGCGCGCTGACCGCGCAGCCGCCTCCGACATGGCCTGGGGCTGCCAGCTTTCGCGGTAGTCGCCGTGCTCCTGGCGGTGACCGATCGGCGGACAGCACGTCACGCCCCCGGCGTGCCGCACCGTAAGCAAGGTGATCTCATAGTCGAACTCGACAAAACCTTCGACGATCACCGGCTGGCCGACGACACGCGCGTTGTCCCGCGCATAGGCCCAGGCGCGGTCGGCGTCGGCTGCCTCGGCGACGGTCGACTGTCCCTTGCCGGAGCTGCTCATGACCGGCTTCACGACGCAGGGCACGCCGATCTCGGCGACCGCTGCGTCGAACTCCTCCTTCGAGTGCGCAAACCGGTACGGCGAGGTCGGCAGGCCGAGGTCTTCCGCGGCGAGACGACGGATGCCTTCGCGATCCATCGTCAGGCGGGTGGCGTTGGCGGTGGGAACGATGCGGAGGCCCTCGGACTCGAGCGCCACCAGCTCCTCGGTGGCGATCGCCTCGATCTCCGGTACCACGACCGTCGGCTGTTCGGTCTCGATGACTCTGCGTAGGGCGTCGCGATCGAGCATGTCGATCACGTGGGCGCGATGCGCGACCTGCATCGCCGGCGCATCCGGATACCGGTCCACGGCGATCACCTCGACGCCGAGCCGCATCGCCTCGATCGCAACCTCGCGACCCAACTCGCCGGCACCGAGCAGCAGCAGGCGGGTCGCCCCCGGAGTCAACGGCGTCCCAATCGTGGTTACCGGTTCGAGCATCGCCGGCAGTGTCGCACGTCGTCCCGCCGCAACCACCCGACTGCCCGACCTCCCGCTGCGAAACCCTCGACGGGTGCACTGACGGGTGCTCGAGTTGACATAACCACCGGCATCACACCGCCCCATGCACCCGTGACGGTGTTTGTAGACCTGCGGAACCCGCCACACCCCGTCGGTAACCTCGGCCGGGCATGGAGTTGAGCGAGTCGCAGCTGGGGGTGGTCGAGCACGCCGGGGGGCCCCTTGTGGTCACGGGCGGGTTTGGCGCGGGCAAAACCACCGCGCTCGTCCACCGTTGGCGACGCCTCGCAGCCGAGCACGGCTCGGGCCGCATCGCGTTCGTTGTGCGCAACGCCGCGGCCGTCGAGGACGTGCGCCGGCGCATGCTCGGCGTCATCGCTGCGACCGGCAAAGGCGCAGTTGGCCCGCTCGTGGTCACGACGTTCGCGGGGCTGGCACTCGACATCGTGCGCCGGCACGGTGGGCGCCCCGACGTGCACTTGATCGCAGGAGAGGATCAACGCTCGCTCGTGGCCGCGCTCCTTCGCCACGACGCAGCGGCGCCGGCGACCTGGCCGACACAAGCGAGCTTCGTCGGGCGCGACGCATTTGTGCCCGAGGTGGCCGACGCTGTCCTCGCCTACCAGGCGGCGTTCGTCGGGCCCGATGAACTGAGAGGTGTCGGTCACCGGTGGGAGGAGCTGGCCGCGTTCGCGAACCGATATTCGGCGGCCCTTGCTGAACGCGACGGGCTCGACGTCGCCGGAGTGCTGGTCGCAGCGTCAATGCTCCTGCGGGACAGCGAAGTGGTGGCGACCGTGCGCGCGCGGTTCGTCGAGTTCATCGTCGACGACTTCGAGGTGGCCACCTTTGCGACGCACCGCCTGCTGGCGCAGCTCGCCGGGGAAAACCGTGCGGTCACGATCGCCGGCAACCCCGGCGCGGCGATCGGCGAGAACAACGGCACCAACGCCGACTACTTCGAGCGGGCCGCGGCCGAGTTCGACGCAACGTGTTTGACCGTCGAGCGCGCCGCGCCGGACCGCGCACCAGAGAGACTCGTCGTGTGCCGTCACCCGTCGGTGGAAGCCGACGCCGTCGCCGGCGAGCTCGAGCGCGCCCGTCATGAGCGCGACCTGCGGTGGTCGGATCTGGCCGTCGTCACCCGCCGTGGCGGTGCGCCGGTGCGCGCCATAGTGCGAGCGCTCAACCGACGGGGCATTCCAGTCGCCGCCGCGCCTGCCCCTCTGGCGACCGAACCGATCGTGACCGTGCTCCGCGCCCGGCTGCTTACAGCCGACGCAGCCACGTCCGCAGCTGACGCACTCGATCAGGCAGTCGAAGCGGTCGCAGACGGCCTCATCGACGATCCTGCCGGTCCGGTCGATCCTGCGGCCGAACGGGCGCTCGACGCTCTCGTAGCCTTCGCCACGGCGGCCAACGACTGGCTGGCGAAGCACCCGAAGGCGTCCGCCGGCGAACTTGCGGCCGCGTTCGACGCTGAAGCCGACGATGCGGAACCCAGCCCGCTCGGCGGTGTGTCAATGCGCGCCGCGTCTGTCGACGGTGTCACGGTCGCCACGGTCGAACAGGCCGCCGGACGCTCTTGGGACACGGTCGTCGTCAGCGCGTGTGTCGAGGGGCAATTCCCCCGGGTGGACGGCCGGACACGGTTCTTCGACCCGTACGTTCTCGGCGGGCCCGAAGTCCCCGACGCCGCCGAGCGTCGTCGGCGGTCCCTGGCCGAGGAGCGGCGCCGATTTGCGCTCGCGTGCACGCGCGCCACCCGAACCGCGATATACGTCGCCGCACCCCAGCCCGGCGTGCTCGTCAGCCGTTACGTCGACCATCTCGACGCACACGACCCCGACATGGCATGGCCGGCACCGGTCGCACGCGAGCACCGGGCCCGCACCGGCAGCGCGCGGCCCATGCACCCAACCGGTGCCTTGCGGCTCTCTGCGTCCCAACTCGACACCTACGAGGACTGTCCGCGGCGCTGGTTCTACGACAACCACCTCCGGCTGAGTGATCGCAGCAGCGTGTGGGCTGGCTTCGGCACCCTCGTGCACGACGTGCTCGAGGAATTCCTCCGGCCGCGTAGCGCGCACCCGTTCACTCTCGACTACCTCCTCGAGCTCGGCGACCGCATGTGGCGCGACGACGTCGCCACGTGGGCGCCGCAACGCGAGCAGGCCCGCCGCGAGCTCGATCAGGTTCTCGAGAAGTGGTGGCAGATCGAGGGTGCCGACTTCGACCGTTCGCAGGTGTTGTCAGTCGAGCACGCCTTCGAAGTGCCGGTCGGCGTGCACACCGTGCGCGGCCGCATTGACCGCATCGATCACGACCCTTCGGGGACGGGTATCGCGGTGGTCGACTACAAGACCTCCACTCGTGCGATCAGCGACGCCGAAGCAGTCGACGACCTTCAGCTTGCGGTGTATCACTTGGCCGCGACTCGCGACGCCGAGCTGGCCGAAGTCGGCTCGCCGGTTCGCCTCGAGTTGCTCTATCTGCGTAGCGGCAAGCACCGGGAACAGGCCATCACCGGCGATCACGAGGAGCGCACCGAGGCCCGCATCCTCGTAGCGGCCCAGGCGATCCTCGACGAAGCCATCGATCCCAATCCGGCGGCGGAGTGCGGCTACTGCGACTACCACCGGCTGTGCCCCCTCCAGAAGGCCGGCCGCGACCGGGGTGCGCCGTGACTGAGGCCGAAGTGTTCGTCCCGACGCCCGAACAAGCAGCAGTCATCGACCACGACGCCGGCGCGCTGCTCGTCATCGCCGGCGCGGGCACAGGCAAGACCGAGACCATCGCTCGTCGCATCGAGCGCCTCGTTTCCACGGGTCGTGCCCGTCCGGACGAGATCCTTGCGTTGACCTTTACGAACAAGGCGGCCGCAGAGCTGGCCCGGCGAGTACGCAAACGCCTAGGCGCCGACGCCGATGTCACCGTGTCGACGTACCACGGCTTTGCCGGACAGCTGGTTTCCGACCACGCGCTCGAGCTCGACTTGCCGCCAAATCCCACGCTCATCAACCGCGGTCAGGCGTGGCAACTGTGCCTCGCGGCGTACGACGAGTACCGCTTCGAGGAGCGGAGCAGCTTCATGCCGAGCGTGGTGATCAGCGCCGCCCTGGCACTGGCGGCGCGCCTCGACGACTTCCTTGTCGATCTCGATGCCGTGCGCGCCGACTGTGGCGCGACGCTGGTAGCGAAGGCGAAGCGCCAACACATCCATCGCACGGCGCGCGGTCGCCAAGAGCTGTGCCAGGTGATCGAGGCGTACACAAGCGCCAAGCGAGCGCGCGGCCTGCTCGATTTCGGCGACCAGATCCGCGCCGCCGTCCGGCTCGTCACCGAGCGTCCCGACCTCGCCGAGTCGTTGCGTGAGCAGCATCCCGTTGCGCTGCTCGACGAGTACCAGGACACCAACTATGCGCAGCGGGTGCTGCTCACGTCGATCTACCCGCCGGGAAGCGCGGTCACCGCGGTCGGCGATGACCTCCAGTCGATCTACGGCTTCCGCGGGGCCCACGTCCGCAACATCGTCGAGTTCGCCGACCACTTCGCCCCGGCCACCCGCCGCGCACTGACGATCAACCGCCGCAGCGGCGCTGCGATCGTTGCCCTCGCCAACCGTCTGCACGCGGAGATCGACGGCGCGCTCGAGAAGGACCTCCGGGCCGACGATGGCGCGCCCGACGCGCACGTCGAGTGCTTCTGCGCAGCCAGCGACGCGGAGGAGGCGCGCCAGATTGCCGCCGACATTGCCGACTCCGTACCGGCTGGCAGGACCGGCTGGTCCGAACGGGCTGTGCTCTGCCGCACGCGCGGCTTGATCCCGGGGATCGTCGCCGCGCTCGAAGCGCGCAAGGTCCCGGTCGAGGTCGTCGGCATTGGCGGCCTCCTGGAACGCCCCGAGATCGTCGATCTGCTGGCATGGCTCGAGCTGCTCGCCGACCGCACTCGCAACGTCGCGCTGGTTCGACTCCTGCAAGGCGGCTCAGTGCGTCTCGGGTGGCGCGACCTTGCCGCGCTCGCCCGGCACTTCCCCCAGGTTGAGGATGCCGGCGGCGATCGCGTTCCGCTGGTTCTGGCCGACGCTGTCAATCGCCGTGCCGAGATCGACGGGTTGTCCCACGTCGCCCGCCTGCGCCTCGACGACTTCGAGGCGACGTGGGCCGAACTGGCGCGGGCCGCCGAGCGGCTGCCTGTCGCCGAGTTGTGTGACGAGATCGCGCGTCGCACTGGCATGTGGGCAGAAGCCGATCACAAGGCGCGCGAGAACCTGTTGCGATTCGGTGACCTCGCGCAGCGGTACGCGCCGGTCGACGGCGTGCACGGCCTGGCCGGCTTCGTCGACTACGTCGCCATGGTCGCCGAGAGTGAGGAGGAGCTGGGGGAGGCCGCCGTCGGCGACCGCGACGCGGTGCGTGTCATGACCGTTCACCAGGCGAAGGGCCTCGAGTTCGACCAGGTGTGGGTGCCTGGCCTCGGCAAGTCGAAGTTCCCCGGTGTGTCGCGCGGCGGCGACAACCCCGAGAAGAGCGCCGAGGCATTGCCGTGGTGGGTCCGTGAGAACACCGAGGGTTTGCCGCACTGGAGCGAGGTGAGCAGCGGGACTGCGATGGACGAGCTTGTCCGCGCCCGCAACCGCACCGAGGAGTGGCGGCTGTTCTACGTGGCGGCGACACGCGCTCGGCATCGGCTCGTGCTGTCCGCCGCGCAGTGGTACGCCGGGCCGGTCACCCCGGCGGGCCCGTCCGAGCTCTACGAGTTCGTCGCCGGACAACGCGATCTCGTCCACGAGCGGTACCGCCACGAGCCCGCCGATCGCGATCCTGCGGTCGTGGCGATGGAACAGCGCCGCCAGGAGCACGAGCGCGCGCTCCCCATCGCGGCGCCTGACAAGGAGCAGGCACTCACGCTGTTCGACGTTGCCCCGGCGCCCGAGGCGCCGCGCCGATTGGCTCCACTCGGGCTGTCGGTTACGTCGCTCGTGTCGTTCGCCCGCTGCCCGCGCCAGTTCCACTGGTCGGTTGTTCGGCCCCTCCCAAGGCGAATGTCGCCTGCGGCCGCGCTCGGCACACTCGTGCACCGGTGGATCGAGACGCGGCACGGGCCGCAAGGTGTGTTGCTCGACGACGACGCGGTCCGCGGTTCGGGCAACGGCGACGGCGGGCGCAGCGATCTGGTGCGCGGGCTGCAGGCGTCGTTCATGGCGTCGCCGTGGGCGGAAGCGGTGCCGGTGTCGGCTGAGGCGCCTTTCGAGCTGATCGCCGGTGCCCACCTCGTTCGCGGCCGCGTCGACGCCGTCTATGAGCGCGCCGACGGCACGCTTGACATCGTCGACTTCAAGACCGGCCGCCCTCCCGTAGCGAACGATCCGGGCGGCCAAACTCAGCTGCGCATCTACGCACTGGCGGCCGTAGACGCGTGGGGAGCGCCCGTCGACGCAATCACGACGTCGTACGTGTACCTCAAGGCCGACGGGTCGCCCGCCGAGACGGTGACAGCCGACGTCGATGCCGACTCCGTCGCCGCCACCCGCACCTGGCTCGCCGAAGCCGCCGCCCGCATCGACGCTTCTGACACAACCACCGCCCCCGGCCTTTGGTGTTCGCGTTGCGATTTCGCCAGGTTCTGCGAGAGTCGTGCGCAGTAGTGCAGAGGTGGCGCAGTAGTGCAGAGGTGGCGTTGCCAGATGTCGAATCGCCGACGTGGGGGGGGG
>DATLOH010000124.1:0-43758 GCA_035536375.1 Acidimicrobiales bacterium | reverse complement strand
CCCCCCCCCCCCCCCCACAACCCGCTTTGATCGTCGAGCACCCCGTCGCTGAGTGGGCTGGGTTCTCAGGGTGGGGACGTACCCGTTCTGGCGAGTTGGCGTTCGATCATCGCCAAGTCGTAGCTCCCAGTCCTCTGACCGTGGTGTACTTGCCATGCGGCCATGTCGACACGGAACGCGCGGTGGAGCGGCTCGATGGCGGCCTCCTCGACCGGGGTGAGCGGCCAGCCGTGCAGTGTTAGCTCATCGCGGTAGGCGGAGATGGTCTCCGGCGCTCGGTAGGTGCGAGCGATGGCGAGCTCGTATGGGCGCGAGTCGGCGTGGGTCAGCCCGAAGTCGATGACGCCGACCAGCTTGCCGTGCTGGTAGTGGACATTCCATTCGGCGAAGTCGCCATGAACAACGTCGACAGGGAGTTCGTGGGCGCCGATGGCCGCGAGCGCGGCGTGCGTGTCGATGGCGGCCTTCTCAGCCCAGGCTGCCAGCCGCGGGTCGGCTTGGGAGAGGTTACGCAGACAGGCTTCCCACTCAATGTTGGTGTGCACGGTCACTCCACGATGTTGGGGCTGCCAGCGATGACGTTGGCCGATTCGGAGGTGTAGACCTCGGAGCGCGAGGTGGAGTTGCGCCAGGGCACGCCCGCGCTGTCGCTGCTGTTCGACGGAACAGTTCGTCACTGCATCGCCCGGCACAAAGCGGGTCAAGCAGAACCACCGGCGATCCTGGCGCAGCAGGTCGCTCTCCGGCACGGGCACCAGCCAGCCGAGCTGCGAGAGATGCCGCAGAACAGCGTGCTCGTAGCCGAGCTCGTCGCGCGTGGCTTGGTCGTGGTAGCGCCGCAAAACCACCAGCGCGCCGCCGTGAGTCTCCACAAGCCAGCTCGAGTTCCCGGACTGCACGTCCTTCAGCGTCAGCACCCGATCTGGTCGGACGCCGAGCGCGTCGAGGATGTCGGTGACTATCGCGGCTGTCACTGCGAGGAGGGCTACCGGCGGAGCGACCGCCCTGCGTCCCGCACGACTTCGTCGGACGCAAGGCTTTCGGTGCCGATCTCTCCAAGCCGACGCATGCGCGCATCGTAAGGCGGACGTGGCGGTGCTCAGTTACCGGAAATGCGGACTGGGCACCGCCACGTCGCGGTTTCCGGGACCGGGCACCGCCACGTCGCTATGAGGTGCGCGTTCGGGGGTAGCTTCGAACTGTGGCAGTGCCCAAGGTGGTCGGGATCGAAACGGAGTACGGCATCGCGCTCCGGGGCGGTGATCCGAACCCGATCGCGGCGTCGTCGATCCTGATCAACGCTTATGTGAACCACCTACAGCGCAAGGTCGGGTGGGATTTCGAGGACGAGTCTCCGGGCCGCGATGCGCGCGGGTTCGCACGCGACGGGTCGTCGCCACCGGAGGTGGAAACCCACCTCGTCAATGCGGTGCTCACCAACGGCGCACGGTACTACGTCGACCACGCGCACCCGGAGTACTCCTCACCCGAGTGCCGCGACGCGCTGTCGATCGTGAAGTGGGACCGCGCCGGCGAGCGCATCCTTCAGAAGTCGATGGAGCTCGCCGAGTCGATCCTCCCCGGCGATCAACACATCGCCATCTACAAGAACAACTCCGACGGCAAAGGCAACAGCTACGGCTGCCACGAGAACTACCTGATGGACCGCGCCGTGCCTTTTGCGACGATCGTCAATCGGGTGATGCCGTTCTTCGTGACGCGACAGATCTTCACGGGATCGGGCAAGGTCGGCAGTGAGGTTCCCGGCGTCGACGGGATCCCGTTTCAGATCACCCAGCGCGCCGACTTCTTCGAGGAGGAGGTCGGTCTCGAGACAACGCTCAAGCGGCCGATCGTCAACACCCGTGACGAGCCCCACGCCGACACGCAGCTGTACCGCCGCCTGCATGTGATCTGCGGCGACGCGAACATGGCCGAGGTCGCCACGTTCCTGAAGGTCGGGGCGACCGCGTTCGTGCTGGCGATGATCGAGGACGACGTCTGGGGCGACCGCGACCTCTCGCTCGCAACACCCGTCCCGGCGATGCGTCAAGTCTCGAACGACCTGACCCTCAAGCGGCCGCTCGAGCTGGAGACCGGCGCAACCATGACGGCGCTGGCCATCCAGTGGGAGTACCTCGGTCTGGCGCGAAAGTGGGCCGAGGAGCACGGGTGTGAAGCCGTGGGTGGCGACGAGGTCGGCCAACTGGTCCTCGACCGGTGGGAGCAGGTCCTGGCCGGTCTCGAGACCGACCCGATGACGCTCAACAAACAACTCGACTGGGTGGCCAAGTATCAGTTGATCGACGCCTACCGCGAGCGCAACGGAATGGACTGGTCGAACGCGCGGCTCCGCGCAATGGACTTGCACTACCACGACCTTCGCCCCGCGAAGAGTCTCTTCGCCCGCATGTCCATGGAGAAGCTCGTGGCCGCGGAGGACGTCGAGGAAGCGGTGACGGAACCGCCCCGCGACACCCGCGCGTACTTCCGCGGACGCTGCCTCCAGCGGTGGGGATCCTCGATCGCCGCAGCCAACTGGGACTCGATCGTTTTCGATCTTGGCACCGACCCCCTTCGACGAATCGGGATGATGGAACCGTTGAAGGGAACAGCAGCGATCGTGGATAGGTTGTTGGAGTCATGCGCGACGCCCGCCGAGTTGCTTGAGCGACTCGGTTCCTGAGAGAAGCCCCACGGATGCCTGAACGAGAACTCAAAAAGAAGCAGACAACCAAGGAGCGTACGGACGAAGTCGTCGAAGAGGCTCCGGCAACAACTGAGCGCGGCGACAAGCTCAAGGCGGAGATCGACGACCTGCTCGACGAGATCGACGAGGTACTCGAAGTCAACAGCGAGGATTTCGTGCGGTCGTACGTGCAGAAGGGTGGCGAGTAGAAGCGCCCGTCGCTCGCTCGCTCATTCGACATGACGCTGCCGTTCTTTCCCGCAACCGACACTCCGGGCCCCAACTTCGCCGCGTTGCTCGGGCGGTTCGGGCTGCAGGCCGTTCCTGTGCAGGGTGACGGCGGATCCATCGCTCCTCACGGAACCACGATCTGCGCGCTGCGATACGTAGACGGCGTGGTGATGGCCGGCGACCGCCGCGCCACCGCGGGCACCGACATCGCGCACCGCGGCGTCGAAAAGGTGTTTCCTGCGGACCGCCACTCCGGAGTAGCCATCGCCGGTAGTGCGGGCATGGCTATCGAGATGGTCAAGCTTTTCCAGGTTCAACTCGAGCATTATGAGAAGCTGAACGGCAACCCGCTGTCGCTCGAGGGCAAGGCCAACCAGCTCGCCCAGATGATTCGTGCCCATCTCCCGATGGCCATGCAGGGATTCGTCATCGTGCCGCTCTTCGCAGGCTTCGACACGCGCCGCAGCATTGGTCGCATCTTCACCTACGACCCGACAGGTGGCCGGTACGAGGAAGCAGACTTCAACGCCACAGGCTCGGGTGGACGCGACGCCCGCACCACCATCAAGCTCGGCTGGAACCCGAACATGGATCGCGCCGCCGCCATCGAGCTCGCCGTCCAGGCGCTGTACGAGGCGGCCGACGAGGACTCCGCCACCGGTGGCCCCGACATCGTGCGGGGCATCTACCCGACTGTTGCCACCATCACGCAGAGCGGGTACACGTCGGTCACCATCGAAGAGGTGGCCGAACGCTTTGCGACGCTCATCGAGCGCCGGCAGGCGGCAAGCGGGGGGAACGTGCCCTAAATGTCGATGCCGTTCTATGTAGCACCCGAGCAGTTCATGAAGGACAAGGCGGATTACGCCCGTAAGGGCATCGCCCGCGGTCGTGCGCTCGTCGCCGCCGTCTTCGACGCTGGCATCGTGCTCGCGGCCGAGAACCCATCGACGAACCTGCACAAGATCAGCGAGATCTACGACCGCATCGCTTTCGCAGGGGTGGGCCGCTACAACGAGTTCGACCAGCTGCGCGTGGCAGGTATCCAGCACGCCGACATGAAGGGCTACCAGTACAGCCGCGAGGACGTCGACGCTCGCGCGTTGGCCAACTTGTACGCGCAGCATCTCGGGCTTGTGTTCACGCACGAGGCGAAGCCCTTCGAGGTGGAGATCCTCGTTGCCGAAGTCAGCTCGTCGCCCGAAGAGGACCAGCTGTTCCATGTCCTCTACGACGGCACGGTCAGCGACGAGACGAACTTCTCGGCACTCGGTGGTGACAGCGACGCGATCGGTGAGCGGATGACCGAATCCTTCGCCGCCGGCTGGTCGCTCACCGACGCCCTCAAGGCAACCGTCACCGCGCTGGCCGGACCCGAGCGGACGCTCGTGGCCGCCGACCTCGAAGTGGCGGTGCTCGACCGGGTCGCCCCTCGCCGCGCGTTCCGTCGCCTCGCCGACGGCGAAGTCGAGTCCTTGCTCGCTTAGGCGGGCATTGACATCGTGCTCACCGGCCGCACGTAGGGTCTCGACGTGGACCGGCGGATATTCGGGCTCGAGAATGAATACGGCGTCACCTGCACGCTGCGCGGTCAACGCCGGCTGAGTCCCGACGAAGTCGCCCGCTACCTGTTCCGGCGGGTTGTGAGCTGGGGCCGCTCGTCGAACGTGTTCCTGCCCAACGGCGCCCGTCTCTATCTCGACGTCGGCAGCCATCCCGAATACGCAACGCCAGAGTGCGACAGCGTGCTCGACCTCGTCACTCACGACAAGGCGGGGGAGCGGGTCCTCGAGAACCTGGTCGCCGAAGCCGAGCAGCGTTTGCGTCAAGAAGGCATCCGCGGCGTCGTCTATTTGTTCAAGAACAACACCGACTCCGCAGGCAACTCGTACGGCTGCCACGAGAACTACCTCACGAGCCGCCGCGACGACTTCGCGCACTACTCCGAGTACCTCATCCCGTTCTTCGTGAGCCGCCAGATCTACGCAGGCGCGGGCAAGGTGCTGCAGACGGCAAGAGGTGCGGTGTTCTGCATCGCGCAGCGGGCGGAGCACATTTGGGAGGGCGTGTCATCTGCGACCACCCGCAGCCGGCCGATCATCAATACGCGTGACGAGCCCCACGCCGACGCCGAGCGGTACCGGCGGCTGCACGTGATCGTCGGCGACTCGAACATGAGCGAGTACTCGACGTTTCTCAAAGTCGGCACCACCAGCATCCTGTTGCGCATGCTCGAGGATCCGAAGGTTGTCCTTCGGGACATGACGTTGGAGAACCCCATCCGCGCCATCCGCGAGATCAGCCATGACATCACGTGCACGCGCAAGGTGCGCCTCGCAAACGGCCGTGAGGCGTCCGCGTTGGAGATCCAGGTCGAATACCTCCAGCGCGCTGAGCGCTACGCAGCCACCCACACCTTGAGCCCGAACGAGCAGACGGCCCTGGGCATGTGGAAGCACTGCCTCGAATCCATCGAGCGCGACCCGCTGAGCCTCGACCGCGAGTGCGACTGGGTGATCAAGCACAATCTCATCGAGCGCTACCGCCTCAAGCACGACCTGCCGCTCACGCATCCCCGCGTCGCGCTGCTGGATCTGCAGTACCACGACGTCAATCGCACCCGCGGCATCTTCTACAAGCTGCAGAACGCCGGCCTGGTCGAGCGCATGTGCGACGACGACACGATCGAGTTGGCCACCGAAGAGCCGCCGCAGACGACGCGCGCGAAGCTGCGCGGCGATTTCATCCGCCGGGCCAAAGAGCGCCGACGCGACTACACGGTCGACTGGGTGCATCTCAAAGTCAACGACCAGGCGCAGCGGACCGTGCTCTGTAAGGACCCGTTCAAGTCGAAAGACGAACGCGTCGAGCGCCTCATCGCGTCCCTCTAACCGGTGCCGCAGTTCCGCACGGGCGTCGTGACCGCAGTCCTCGTCGAGGAACCTGAGCTCCAACGCGTCGAGGTCGACGGAGAGCTCGCGTACGTGCTGACCGGGCTCACGGGCACGGTCGCGGTCGGTGATCGCGTAGTCGTCAATGTCACTGCGGTCGAGCTCGGCCTCGGCACGGGTGGGTGGCATGTCGTGCACTGGAACCTCGAGCGCGATGGACTCGACGCCCGGGGCGGCGGTCACATCATGAAGATGCGCTACACCAGCGCGCAGGCCGACACGGGCGTGGCCGAGGAGCACCACTCGATTCCATCGCAGGTGCGCGCCGGCACCCCGATCGTGGCGATCGCCCTGCACAGCCAGCTGGCCCCGGTTGCGGCTGCGGTGAAGTCGCTGAATGCGGGTCTCCGCGTCGTGTACGTGATGACCGACGGCGGCGCGCTGCCGCTGGCGATGTCGTTCCTTGTGGCTGACCTGCGGCGAGTGGGGCTGGTGGACGGAACGGTTACGGCGGGGCACGCCTTCGGCGGCGACGAGGAGGCGGTGAACCCCCGTTCCGGGTTTTGCGTGGCGTCCGACCGGTTGGCCGCGGACGTGATTGTCACGGGCATGGGGCCCGGCTCAGTCGGGACCGGCAGCCGGCTCGGCTTCAGCGGATTGGAGGTCGCCGATCTCATCAACGGCGCGGCCGACGTTGGTGGACGGGCGGTGATCGCGCTGCGATATTCGGAGGCCGACTCGCGTGAACGCCATCGAGGCGTCAGCCACCACAGCACTACGGCGCTCGGGTTCGTGCGCGCACCCGTGACAGTCCCGGTGCCCGAAGGCGAGGACGCGCCAGGCGGGCTGCCGCTGCGGGCCGAGGTTGTCCACACTGAAGTTCCGGACGTGGACTCCGTACTGCGCGAGCGTGACCTCCACGTCACGTCCATGGGCCGCGGCTCGGTCGATGATCCGAAGTTCTTCGAATACGCCGCGGCGGCCGGTGCGTATGCCGCGCAGGTAGCCTCACGCGATGCCTGAGGAGACTGTGCTGCTCGACAAGCGCGGCTCCGGACGGCGCCAGAAGCGGCCCCACAGCCGGCGACGACAGGTAATCGAGTGGGTCGTTGTCATCGTCGCTGCGGTCCTCACGGCAGTCGTCCTGCGGGCGCAGGTCGTGCAGGCGTTCGAGATCCCGTCGCTTTCGATGGCGCCGACGCTGCTCAAGGGAGACCGCGTGCTCGTCAACAAGCTGAGCTATCGACTGCACGACGTGAACCGGGGCGACGTCATCGTCTTCAAACGGCCGCCGAACTCACCAGATGAGCAGGTGCCGCACGAAGAAGAGGCGATCAAAGACCTCATCAAGCGTGTTGTCGCTCTCCCGGGCGAGCGCGTGTCGAGCCGCGACGGCAAGCTACTGATCAATGGACGGCCGATCGACGAGCCCTATCTACCTACCGGCACGTTGACCAACATCGAGGCCGAAGACGAGACTCTCGTGCCCCCCGGTCAGTACTGGGTGATGGGGGACAACCGGCAACAGTCGAAAGACAGCCGCTTCTTCGGCACGATCCAAGAGTCGTCGATCATCGGCCGCGCCTTCGTCCGCATGTGGCCAATCAACCACTGGGGCGGGCTCTAAGGGGAAGCCGGATCAGAGCGTCTGGTGAGCGATTGCCTCGACGAGGCGGTCGACGTGGTCGCTGTAGACGCCGTCGACGCCCATCGCCAAGACGGTCGCGAGCGCACGGGGTTGCTGCGCGTCCCATCCGAACGCGCAGCGCTCGAAGCGGTGGAACAACGTCGTGAGCCCGAGCGTCCAGTCCGTCCAGTGCAGGTTGACCGCGTCGATCCCTGCAGCCGCTAGGTCGGCGGCGCGTCGCTCGGGACCGAGGCGCATCTTCCGCAGCCGAGTCGAGTCGACCAAGCGCGCCCCCTCCGCACTCTCGCGCCACGTTGCGACCAGCTCCCAATCCGGGTGGCACAGCCAGAGCCGCTCGGTGGCCCCTGCGTCGCCGGCCGCGGACAGCACCGCGGGCAGTGCCTCAGCGTCCTTGACGTCGAGCGACAGCTCGTAATCGGTCCCGCAGGCGTCGTACAGCTCCGGAAGCGACGGGATGTGGCCCGGGAGAGTCGCCCGAGTCACATCGGCGATGCGGCGCTTGCGCCCCCGTGCCCTGACAACGCCGTCGTGATCGAGCACCGCCACACCGTCCTCGGTCACCCAGACGTCACTTTCAAGGCCGGTCGCGCCCAGTTTCAGGGCCAAACGGAAGCTTTCGAGCGTGTTCTCGGGCGCGTGTGCCCGGGCGCCACGGTGCGCGAACCCGATCGGCGGCCTTAGAAGACTCTCCACAAATTCCATCGTGTCGCGTCATCAGGGGTGGCTCGCGCCGTTTGAAGAACTAGTTACCGCGGGCTACTCGAAAATGCCCCTCGGGAGCCATGGCCTCGAAGTGGGCCAACGGCGCAAGCTGCAACAACAAATCGGACCGAGCGTCCGAAACGATCAGGAGGGCGGGAACCATGGGAGACAGGCGAAAGGAACCAGTGGTGGCGACAGTCCGGGCAAGTTGTCCCTCGTGCGGCGACGTCGAGATGGCTGGTACGGCGATCAGCGCCATGCTCTGCATCTCCACCGCCGAGGGCTCGTACGCCTTCCAGTGCCCCTCGTGCTCCGACCCCGTCGTAAAACAGGCGGATCAGCGGGTGCTCGAGCTCCTCGTGGCGTCTGGGATCAGCCTCACCGAGTGGGATCTGCCTGAAGAGGCAACCGAGGTGCATCACGGCGATGCCTTCACCCTCGACGACGTGCTCGCCTTCCACGAGTTGCTCCAGGACGATTCGTGGTTCGCCACCGTCGAGTCGCTCGTGCGTGACTCCAGCGACCCAGGAACGGGCCAAGCGGCCGCCTAAGCACGCATCCGGCGCGACAGGTCGCGCCGTAGACTCACACTGTGGGCAATATCGGTAGCGGCGAGATTCTCCTGGTTCTGCTCGTCGCCCTGTTGGTTCTCGGGCCGACCCGCCTCCCAGGTGCTGCTCGCCAAGTCGGGCGGGCGATGTCGGAGTTCCGCCGGGTCACTTCGGGGCTCCAAACCGAGATGCGCGACGCGATCACCGAATTCGAGCGCGAGGTAGCGGTTGACGAGGGGCCGCCAGAGTTTTCACCTCCGAACCCGCCGACGCCAGTTCCGGCCGCCACCCCCTCGGCGGATGCCCCGCAAGCTGCATCGCCTCTCGCCGCGGAAGCGTTTTCTGCGCCCCAGGTCCCCTCCACACCGGCACCCGCCACTCCCGCCTCGGTACCGCCTCCTGCCGAGTCAACCTGGGTCTTCCCTGACCTGACGCCTGAGCCGTCTGTGAGCTCGCAGGGCGAACCGATCCCCGAAGCGGCGCGGCCCGAGTCTGAGTCCTAAGCGGTGACAATGCTGGAGGGCGGCGAGGTCGCCGAACAGACCGAGTTCGCCCGCATGAGCGTGGTCGAGCATCTGACCGAGCTTCGCAACCGACTTTTCAAGACGGTGCTTGCAGTCACAGTCGGGGCGATCATCTGCTTCGCTCTGTACGACCCCCTGCTCGACTTCCTCGTCGAGCCGTATTGCGACCTCCGCCAAGGCGATTGCAAGCTCTTCGTGCTCTCGCCGCTCGACGGCATCGCCACCCGACTGAAGATCGCGGGATACGGCGGCCTGATCCTGGCGAGCCCGGTCGTCTTGTGGCAGCTGTGGCGCTTCGTGACGCCCGGCCTCCATAAGCAGGAGAAGCGTTACGCGCTCCCGTTCATCTTCTCCGCGGTCGCTCTGTTCGCGCTCGGGATCTTCCTCGCCTACGTCACGTTCCCGAAGGCCCTCGAGTTCCTCATCGACATCGGCGGTAACAACGTCGAGGAGATCTACAGCCCGAAGGAGTACATCTCCTTCTTCCTCAAAGTGATGATCGCGTTCGGGCTGGCGTTCGAGTTCCCGGTCGTGCTGGTGTTCCTCCAACTCGTGAACGTGCTCACCAGTGCGAAGCTCCGCAGCTGGCGTCGCGGAGCACTCGTGGGGATCGTGGCCGCCGCCGCCGTCCTCACCCCCAGCCAGGACCCGTGGTCGTTGCTCGCCATGGCGGGGCCGATGTACATCTTCTACGAGGTGGCAATCCTCATCGGCCGTACGCTCAAGCGATGAGCGAGATCCGGCGACAGTTCGTCGCCGGGCTCGGGTTCGCTCCCGACGGGTTCCAAGCTGCGGCGATGGACTCGATCGACCAGGGCCACTCCGTCCTGGTCGCCGCGCCTACCGGCTCTGGGAAGACCGTCGTGGCCGAGTACGCCATCGAGCGGGCGGTGGCCGAGGGCGGCAAGGCGTTCTACACGACGCCGTTGAAGGCGCTCTCGAACCAGAAGTTCACCGATCCCCAACTTCGACACGGTCCGACGAACGTTGGTTTGCTCACGGGCGACAACGCGATCAACCCGACCGCCCCGGTTGTGGTGATGACGACCGAGGTTCTCCGCAACATGATCTACGCAGGGTCTTCGACGCTTGACAACCTGCGATGGGTGGTCCTCGACGAGGTCCACTACCTGCAAAACCCGTACCGCGGCGCGGTGTGGGAGGAGGTGATCATCCATCTGCCGCTCGAGGTGAACCTGGTGTGCCTTTCTGCCACCGTGTCCAACGCCGAGGACTTCGCCGACTGGATCGCCACGGTCCGCGGCGCAACCGACCCGATCATCGAAGAGCACCGACCGGTCGAGCTCGAGCACCTCTACCTGGTCGGCGAGCGAGACAGCGAGCGGTTGCACCTGATGCCGACCTTCGTCGACGACGGGCGGCCGAATCCGCGTGCCGCCGAGCTCGACAGCCGGATGGCGGCGGGCGGGTCGAGCCGCTACGGCAAGCGCCGACACCTGTACACGCCTAGGCGCGTCGAAGTCGCGCACGTCCTGTGGGACGAGCACATGTTGCCGGCGATCTATTTCATCTTCAGCCGCAAGGCGTGCGACGAAGCCGTGCGGCAATGCCTTCAGTCCGGTGTGCGCTTCACGACCGCCGAGGAAAGAGCCGAGATTCGCGCCGTGGCCGAGGCCTACGTCGGGGGGCTGGCCGACACCGACCTCGACGTGCTCGGGTACGACGCGTGGTTGAGCGGTCTCGAGTCCGGGATCGCCTCGCATCACGCCGGGCTCGTCCCGCCGTTCAAGGAAGCGGTCGAGCAGCTCTTCGAGCGTGCGTTGGTGAAACTTGTCTTCGCGACCGAGACGCTGTCGCTCGGGATCAACATGCCGGCGCGCTCGGTGGTCATCGAGAAGCTCACCAAGTTCACGGGCGAGACCCACCAAAAGCTGACACCGGGCGAGTACACGCAGTTCACCGGGCGAGCAGGCCGGCGCGGCATCGACGACATCGGATACGCGGTCGTGCTGTGGTCTCCATGGGTTGCCTTCGAAGAGGCCGCAGGACTCGCGTCACGCCGCACCTACGCGCTCACGTCGTCGTTTCGGCCGACGTACAACATGGCGACGAACCTCATCCGCCGCTACCAGCCCGACACCGCGCGGCATCTGCTCAACCTGAGCTTCGCCCAGTACCGCTCGGACAGCGACGTCGTGAAGCAGGAGGCGAGCCTGGAGCGACTGCGCGGTCTCCTGGCCAAGTCGAAGGCGGACGCGACGTGCGAGCTGGGTGACGCGAAGGAGTACGCCCAACTGGTGCGCGCTGCTGACCAGGAGGCGCGCCAACGGCCTTCGGAGGAGTCACAGATCGTCGAGGCGATGGCGCGGCTCAAGCCGGGCGACATCCTGGTCGTACCTGGCAAAAAGGCCAGGGGGCGCGTCGCGATCGTGTCGACGAGCGAGCGCGGCAGCGGACGCATGCGGCTCGCGGTCGTCACACAGGATGGTCGCCGCATCCAGTTGAGCCCGAAGGACTTCCTCGCCCCGCCGCGCGCCGTCGGTGTCATCTCGTTGCCGATGCCGTTCGCGCCCAACAACCACAAATTTCTTGCCGGCGCCGCGGAGACGTTGCGCAGAGCGCGAGTGCGCGAGGACGGCCTGGTGGGCGTCGAGTCGCACAGCCGACACGGACGGCGTCAGCATGCGGTGGCGGTGAACAGCGCAGCAGACGCCCATCCGGTGGCGCGCTGCCCGGAGGCCCGGGTGCATCTGCGGGCGGCCCGGAGCGTTGCTCGCCTCGAGCGCGAGATCGAGTCCCACCGCCGCGTCCTGCGCAGCCGGACCGAGTCGCTGGCCCGGCAGCTCGACCGGGTGCTCGACGTACTCGAGTGGGCGGGGATGGTCGACGGCTGGGCGTTGACTGGCGCGGGCGAGCGACTCAGCCGGATCTACCACGAGTGCGATTTGTTGATCGCCGACTGCCTTGATGCGGGTTTGCTCGATGGGCTCAGCGCGCCGGAGCTGGCCGGTCTCGTGTCGATGTTCACCTTCGAGTCGCGTACTTCGACGCAGTCAGCGCCCCCGCCAGGTGGCGAGCTCGAACGTCGCGCGCGGCAGATCGTGATGCGTCACGCAGGTCTCGCCGGCAACGAGGAGGCGGCCAAGCTGCCCGTCACACGTGAGCCCGACCCCGGTTTCATCTCGTTAGCGCAGGGGTGGGCGCAGAAGCGGCCCTTGGCCACCCTGCTCGGCGACGAGGAACTGCCCGCAGGCGATTTCGTCCGCAACGTGAAGCAGCTGATCGATCTCCTGCGCCAACTCGCGCTGGTGGCTCCGGACGCCGACACCGCTCGGGCGGCGGGGGAGGCCGCGACCGCGCTGTTCCACGGCGTGATCATGGCGTCGTCGTCGGTTGGCGGGCCGTGACGATCGAGAAGGGCCAGCCCTGGGGGGAACCGGGGCCGATGCCGGCGGATGCGTGCGTCGTGACCGACGATCGCATGGCGTCGCTTGCGCTCGAGCGGGCGCGCAAGGCGGGCGAGAGCTTCCCGGTTCTCGGGTTGGCCGGGGGCGACTTGTGGAAAACGCTCGGCGGAAAGGCCGGCTCTCTCGATCGCGGTGGGGCGACGGGGTTCCCGATCGACTTGGGCGAGGTGCTCGTCGACGGCAAGCTGCGCTTCTTCGTCGCTCACGTAGTGGCGCACGACCGAACGTGGCGGCACACGTTCGTGGCCATGAACGCGCAGTGGCGAGGTGAGTGGAACCTCGGTCCAAAGGCCCATCCGAACGACGGGATCGTCGACACGTACCGCGCCGACCTCGCGCTCGGCGATCGGTTGAAGGTGTGGCGGCGGCTAGGAACGGGGAGCCATCTGCCACATCCGGGCATCAAGCCGGAGCGCAGTCGATCCGTGTCGACGGAGTTCGTTCGGCCAATGATGATCGAAGTCGACGGCGAGCGCGTCGGCGTCGCCCGTCACCTCGCAGTTCGTGTCGAGCCCGACGCCCTGCGCGTCTTCGTCTAGCAGTAGGGGGCTTCTCGGCGCAGCGGGCTAGCGCGGAAAAGCCCCCCGTTCGCCTGCGTTACGCGCGGCGCGTCACCCAGAACGCGAATTGGTCGTCGTCCTCGGAGGCCGGCCTGCCGCCAGGGCCCCGCACGGCCTTCACGTCGAGGTCGGCGTCCTCCACTAGGGCTCGAAAGCCGTTCTGCGTGTGCCAGTGCAAGACCCAGGATCGTTCGATGGCCTCGGTCGCGCTCGACGTCGTCCTTTCGTAACGGAGCACCGCCGTTTGCAGGCGGGCTTCTTCGTCGCGCACCTCGCTGACGAATGCAACCTTCATGACGGTGCCATCTTCGGTGCGGTGCTCGCGAGGGACCCCGAGGAGCGGCGGTGCCGTCGGCGCGGGAATGAACAGCGGAATCAGCGCCGAGCCGCCTGGTAGCAGGTGGTCGTGGATCCGCTGCAACGCGCGTCTTGCATCGTCGTCTGAGGGAAGCAGATTGAAGGTCGCCCCGGCGAGGAAGATCGACGCGTAACGCCTTCCGAGGTCCATGGACTGCATCGCTTGGTGGTGCAGCACGACGTCTATGCCCTCCGCGGATGCGGCGTCGCGACAGCGCGTGAGCATGTCCGCGGAAGCGTCCAGACCTTCCACGTCCAAGCCGCGCTTGCGCAAACCGAGGAGGGGATCACCAGCTCCGCAGCCCAACTCGAGCGCAGGCTCGCCAGCGACACCGATGAATCGGGCGTACGGCTCAGGGTCGAACGTGCTCGAACGGAGCGGCTCGTACAGCTGCGCTACCAGGCCGGTATAGAAGTCTTTCGGGTCGCTCGTGGCCGCCACTGACCCAGTCTCCTCGTTGCTTCGCAGCAGCGCTCTACTTCTGCGTGACGTGTTGTGCCGAGGAGGCGATACTCGATCCCCAGCGCGGGCAAACTGCTGTGATGGAACTCGCCGGTGCGCTCGACATTGCCCGAGGACAGAAAAAGGGTGTCCTCGTGACCGAACGTCGCGACGGGCGGCCACAGCTGTCGAACATCATGTTCGTCGTGGGCGACGACGATGTCATCCGCATCTCGGTCACCGCCGATCGCGCCAAGACCAAGAACCTGGAGCGCAACGCGCGTTGCTCGCTCTATGTCGGGCGCGATGACTTCTGGGCCTATCTCGTTCTCGACGCTGACGCCGAATTGTCGCCGGTCGCGCAGGATCCGAACGACGCCACAGTTGCCGAACTCGTCGAGCAGTACCGCGGGATGCAGGGGGAGCATCCGAACTGGGACGAGTTCCGACAGGCGATGATCGACGACCGGCGCCAAGTGGCACGCCTGCGCCCGACGCACGCGTACGGCACGTGGCCGGACGCCTGATGCGGGCGTGGGTGCTCGGCGAGTCGCCGGGTAGCTACGAGTTGCAGGAGGTCCAAACGCCTGAGCCCGGTCGAGACGACGTGCGTGTCAAGGTCGTCGCGTCGGCGCTTAACCACATGGATGTCTGGCTCACGAAGGGATTGCCCAAGCCGCACCTCCCGCACGTACCCGGCGCGGACGGTGCGGGCACGATCGACGCGCACGGCGCAGGAGTGACGGGCTTTAGCGCGGGCGACGAGGTGGTCATCAACCCGGCTATCTCGTGTCGCACCTGCCGCGCCTGTCTTGCGGGAAACAGCCCCTACTGCCAGCGGTTCGGGATCATGGGCGAACACCGCTGGGGCGCGCACGCGGACTACGTCGTCGTACCGGCGGCGAACGTGGTGCCGAAACCCGCTGGGCTCGATTGGGCAGGCGCGGCCGCGTATGGGCTGTGCTGGCTGACTGCGTGGCGCATGCTGAAGCGAGCACGGCTGCAGGCGGGTGAGACGATGCTCGTCGTCGGCGTCGGCGGGGGAGTGAGCGCTGCGGGCCTGGTGCTGGGCGTCTACATGGGCGCCCGGGCCGTCGTCACGTCCCGCCAGGAGGCCAAGCGCGCCCGCGCTCTCGAGCTGGGCGCGCACGAGGCGTACGACAGCGACGCCGAGTGGCCTGTGCGAGCGGACGTCGTGTTCGAGAACGTCGGCGCCGCCACCTGGGAGAAGTCGATCAAGGCGCTTGAGCGCGGTGGCCGGTTGGTCACGTGCGGCGGCACCGCCGGCAGCAACGTCACGATCTCGCTGCCACGGCTGTTCTTCAAGCAGAACGAGATCATCGGATCCACCATGGGCAGCTACGAAGAGTTCGCCGAGGTGACGAACCTCGTGACCGCCGGCGTTCCCGTCCTGGTCGACAGCGAGATCGCCGGTCTGGAGTCGTTCCTCGACGCGCTGAAACGTCTCGAAGCGGGCGACCAGTTCGGCAAGCTCGTCCTCACTCACTAGCCCCGTCACAACGGGGGTGTCGGCGCACGTGGGTGTGTTTCGTGACCTCGTCGGTTCAGATGGGGGTAGAGCACCCACCTGGACCGACGGCGGCCGGATTTACCCCCACCTGAACCGACAACCCCGGCTTCGACCGCCACCTGCACCGACAAGCGGCGGATCCGGGTAGGCCCGCGATTCGGGCGGACTGGACATCCGCGACTGGGGGACGGCGCGGGTCGTATTCTCGGCTCTCCCATGACGAAATACGCCGTCGAGCATTTCAGCGAGGACGAGGCGGCGATCCTTCGCAGGTACTTCACCAACCTCGACCGGCCGGTGTTTGCCCTGGTCAACCTGCCAGAGGTGGTCAAAGGCGCGCTCTTCGCCCGCTACTCGCGCTCCCACAAGAGCCTCCGCAGGCTCTTCCTCGACGAGTTCGTGGGAGAACTCGACATGTCGGGAGATCTCACCGTCGACGCAACTATCGGCCTCGAGCGAGCCGAGGAGCTCTACAACCGGGTGTTCTTCGAGTACGGCGACGACTCGGTCGCTCAGCTCGGCGGCGTCCACCTTGCTTGTGAACAGGCGTCGAACCTGCTGACCAAGATCCTCGAGTGGGGTCGCCTCATGGCCTATCTCGAGCAGTCGACCCGCTACATCGCCTACGACACCCGGCTCGACAACGGCCGCTACCGCTACCACCGCGACCCTGACGTCCTGCGCTCGCCACTCGGCCTCCGATACGTCGGGGACCTGGACCGGATGTTCGACACCTACGGTGAGCTGCTTCCCGTCATGCAGGCGCACTTCGCGGAGCGCTACCCGAAAGAGGCCGGCGACTCCGACTTCGCGTGGCGTCAGGCGATCCGCGCCAAGGCGTTCGACGCGCTGCGAGGCCTGCTACCGGCAGCGTCGCTGTCGAACGTCGGCATCTACGGCACGGGCCAAGGCTACGAGCAGCTACTCCTGCGCATGCGCAGCCACCCGCTCCCAGAGGCCCGCACCTACGCCGCAATGATGCTCGAGGAGCTCCGCAAGGTCATCCCGAGCTTCCTCGCCCGTGTCGACCTGCCCGACCGCGGCGGGGTCTGGTCGGAGTACTTGGGCGACACGCGTGCAGCGATGGAGCTCATGGCCGAGAAGCTCCTAGGCGGCGACGAGCCCGACGAGCGTCCACCCGTCACGCTCGTCGACTGGGATCCCGACGCCGAGGACCGCATGGTGGCGGCAATGCTCTACCCCTACACCGACCTGCCGGACGACCACGTGCTCGCACGCGTCCGGCAGATGAGCGACACCGAGAAGATCGACGTCGTGCACGCGTACGTGGGCGATCGCAAGAACCGCCGTCACAAGCCTGGCCGCGCCCTCGAGACCGTGTTCTACCGATTCGACGTGCTGTCGGACTACGGGGCGTTCCGCGACCTCCAGCGTCACCGCATGCTCAGCATCGAGTGGCAACCCCTATCACCGATGCACGGCTACGAGATGCCCGGATCTGTCATCGACGCGGGCAAGGAGGATGTGTTCGCCGACGCCATGGAGCGGTCGGCATCGCTTCACGACGCGCTGCTCGACGAGTTCCCGCACCAAGCGGCCTACGCCGTTTCGCTGGCCTACAAGATTCGCTACGCCATCACCCTGAACGCCCGCAGCGCGCTGCACATGCTCGAACTGCGCACTGGCCCGCAGGGTCATCCCGCCTACCGCCACGTGTGCCAGGACATGCACCGCCTCATCGCCGACCGCGCCGGTCACAAGGCGGTCGCCGAGATGATGCGCTTCGTCGACCACGACGATTACGACCTCGAGCGACTCGACGCGGAGCGCCGCGCGGAGGCGAAAGCGCTCGAACGGGCCGAAGCGCGACGCGCCGAGTGATCCCCCGTGTGACCTGGGTCACACGTCGCGAACGCACGGTTTAGGGTTCATCCGTGCCGGACGAAGCGATCATCTCGCTGCGGGGAGTGACCAAGTCGTTTGGCCCGCACACGGTGCTGGAGGACATCACGTTCGACGTTCCCAAGGGACGCATCACCGCGATCATGGGGCCCTCCGGGACCGGGAAATCCGTCCTGCTGAAGAACATCATCGGGCTGTTGCGACCGGACGCGGGTGAGATCTGGGTCGACGGCGAGCAGACCGTCGGCATGAGCGAAAAGGACCTCTACCGCGTGCGCCGGAAGTTCGGTGTCCTCTTCCAGGACGGCGCCCTCTTCGGCTCGATGAACCTGTTCGACAACATTGCGTTCCCGCTGCGCGAGCACACGCGCAAGAGCGAGCGCGAGGTGCGCGAGGTCGTGCTCGAGAAGGCGTCGATGGTCGGCCTGCTCGATCACATGAAGAAGGTGCCGGGGGAAGTGTCCGGAGGCATGAAGAAGCGAGCCGGCCTCGCCCGCGCCCTTGTGCTCGACCCGGAGATCGTGCTGTTCGACGAACCCGATTCAGGGCTCGATCCGGTGCGCGTCGCCTACCTCGACGAACTCGTAGTCGACGTTCAGCAGGAGACCGGCGCGACGTTCTTCATCATCACGCACAACATTCCGTCGGTGATGCGGGTCGCGGAGTACATCGGGGTGCTGTACCGGTCCGGCCTGGTGAAGTTCTCGTCGAAGAAGGACATGGCGACCTCCAAGGATCCGATCATCCGGCAGTTCCTGTCGGGCAAGGCCAAGGGACCCATCGGAATGGACGAGATGGCCCAGGACGACGACGATCATGCTTCCGATCCCGACGAGAAGTACGAAATCATGACGGTCTGATGCATCGAGCTCACTTCGTTCGCTCGAACTCGATCGACATCGGCCTTCGGCCGATGCGTTTTCTGCGCTCGACCGGCAAAGCCGGATCGAGCGCCCTGAGGTGCAACTGCTGATGGTTGCGCCCTTTGTCGACAAGCCGCGCACGCTGCTGCGCGAGACGGGGAACATGTTCGCCGTCGCCCTCGAGGGCCTGCGCAAGACGTATCAGGTGCGCGTCTGGTGGCGCGAGTACATCGAGCAGTGCTGGTTCATCGCCAAGGTCACCAGCATCCCGGTGGTCCTCATCTCGATCCCGTTCGGCGCGGTGATCGCGCTGCATGTCGGCTCGTTCAGCCGGCAGCTGGGAGCGGAGACGAGCACGGGCTCGGCAATGGTGCTGGCGATCGTGCGCGAAGCCGCCCCGGTGGCGACCGCTCTCCTCATCGCCGGGGCCGGCGGATCGGCCATGACTGCGGACCTGGGGTCGCGCAAGATCCGTGACGAGATCGCGGCGATGGAAGTAATGGCCGTGAACCCGATCCACCGCCTGGTGACGCCACGGCTGTGGGCTTCCGCGACCGTCGGCGTGTTCCTGGTTTCACTCGTGAGCCTTGCCGGGCTAGCCGGGGGGTTCGTGTTCAACGTGATCGTGCAGAAGGTCACCGCCGGCGCCTACCTCAGCGGTTTCACCGTGCTCGTGCAGCCCGCCGATCTCTGGTCGGCGTTGGCGAAGGCGTTCGTCTTCGGGCTTATCGCAGCGATGGTCGCCTGCTACAAGGGCCTCTACGCCCAGGGTGGCCCAAAGGGCGTGGGCGACGCGGTGAACCAGGCCGTCGTCGTCACGTTCATCCTCATCTTCTTCGCCAACTTCATCATGACCACCCTCTACTTCGCCCTGATTCCACAAAAATTCTGATGGCTCTCGTCTTCGCTTCGCTCAGACGAACTTGGTCCTCGCTTCGCTCGGGTGGTGCTCGCTGCGCTCGCGTGCCAGCTCCCGGCGAAGCCGGATCGCTGGCGCTCAAGGGCAAGGGCGAAACGCGGTGACCGCAATTACGCGGGCGCGGAAGAGCCTCGGCGGGATGTTCGAGGAGATTGGGCGACAGCTCGAGTTCTACATCAAGGTGCTCGGCGACATCCTGAGCGCCCGCCTTGTGCGCCGTGGCTACACCCGCCAGTTGCTCACGCTCGTGAGCGACATCACTATCGGCGCGGGTGCGCTGATCGTGGGAGGCGGGATGATCTTCGTGATCTTCTCGATGTCGTTCTTCACCGGCACCGAGGTGGGCCTCCAGGGTTTCAAAGGGCTAGAGCAGATCGGCGCCGAAGCCTTCACCGGCTTGGTGGGCAGCTTCGCCAATACCCGGGAGGTGACGCCGATCATCGCTGGCGTGGCCTTTGCGGCACAGGTCGGCGCGGGCTTCACTGCCGAACTGGGCGCGATGCGCATCTCCGACGAGATCGACGCACTCGAGGTGATGTCCGTGCCGAGCCTCGTCTACCTCGTGTCCACACGGGTGGTGGCCGCACTCATCTGCATCATTCCGTTGTATCTGTTCTCGCTCTACGCCAGCTTCTGGGCAACCGAGCTGGTCACAACGAAGTTCTTCGGGCTCTCGCAGGGCGTTTACGACCACTACTTCCGGCTCTACCTACCGCCGATCGACATCTTCTACAGCCTGGCCAAGGCGTGCGTCTTCGCGGTGGTCGTGTCCCTCATTCACTGCTACTACGGCTTCAACGCCACCGGCGGACCGGCGGGCGTGGGTGTGGCTGTCGGCCGGGCGATTCGGCTGAGCATCGTCACGGTGGTCATCCTCAACCTCATCCTCTCGATCATCTTCTGGGGCGGCGGCAACACTGTCCGCGTGGCCGGGTAGGTCGATGTGTCGCCGCTGAACGAGCGCACCTTCCGGATACTCACGGGGGTCGTCGCACTGCTGACGCTGGCCGCGACCGTGACCCTCGGCGCCAAGATCGCCTACGGCGCGCTCCGCCCGACGTATGAAGTCACCGGGACCTTCTCGGCCGCGGGGCAAGGGCTGATCAGCGGCAGCGACGTGAAGATCCACGGCGTCAACGTCGGGCGCGTTGCAAACATCGCGCTCGTCGAGGGACGGGCCCGTGTCCGGATGACGATCGAGGACGCCGAGAAGATCCCCATCTCGGCGCGAGCGGTGATCCGACCGAAGACGCTGTTCGGAGAGAAGTTCGTCGATATCGAGCCTGGCGCGGACGAGGCGCGAGGGCCGTTCCTGCGCGACGGCGCGGTCATCGCCGAAACGCTCGGCGGGTTCGAGCTGGAGCGGGTGCTCGCCGAGGCGTATCCGATTCTGCGCTCAGTGAAGCCCGAGGAACTGCTCGACATCATCACGACGCTGTCGAGCGGCGCGGAGGGACTCGGTCCCAACGTGAACCGCACTATCGGAAACTTCGCCGCTCTCGGAGAAGTGTCGGCTCGCAACGCCGCCAAGACACAACAGTTCCTCGACGACTTCGCCGCGCTCTCCGAAGAGTTGGCGAAGCGTGCCGACGACGTCGTTGGAACGGCACATGCACTGAACGAGGCACTTCCGCCGATCAACCAGCGGGCCGATGGCGTCGCGGCGGTACTCGACGGCCTGGCCCGGCTGTCCGCCGACACGGCCGACATCTTGGAGGCCAACCGCCCCCTGCTCAACAAGCTCGTCACCGAGGGCGGCAAGACCGTTCAGTTGCTCGACACCGAGCGCGCCAACATCGGCCCGCTCGTCGTCGGCCTGCGCCAGTTCTTCCAAGTGCTCGCTGAGGCCGCTACGGGCAAGCCCTTCGGCGACGGCACCAACCTCGCGAAGATCAAGCTCGTGTTGGGCGAGGACTGTCCCAACGGCCGCGTCGATCCGTGTCCTGGTGAGCAACCGGCGAGTGCAGCCGGGCCGACACAAGCCCCGGCAGTCAGCCCTGCGCCTGGCCCCGTCACGGTGCCCGCGCCAACGACCGGCGTGTCCGCACTGCGTGGCCTAATCCGAGGCCTGGTGGGCTGATGCGCGGCACCGTCATCAAGCTCGCGCTGTTCGTCGTGTTGTGCACGTTTCTGACGGGCGCCCTGGCCTTCACGATCGGCAACGTGCAGTCCGTCCGCATCGGACCCGTGCAATTCCTCGACGACAGCTACGAACTCGCCGCCACTTTCGACGATGTCACCGGGCTGCTCATCAACGACAACGTGAAGGTCGCCGGGGTCGGCGTCGGCAAAGTCACGCGAATCCAGGTAGAGAAGGGTCGCGCCGAGGTCACGTTCCGCGTGAAGAAGCAGATGAAGCTTCCTTCGGACACGCGGGCGGCCGTTCGCTGGCGCAACCTGCTCGGGCAGCGTTACCTCTACCTGTATCCGGGGGAGGCGTCGACGGTTCTCCGCGGCGGCGACCATGTGCGCGAGACCATCTCTGTCGTCGACCTCGGCGAGCTCTTCAACCGGTTGGGACCTGTGGTCAAGGCGGTCGAGCCTGGCCAGGTGAACCAGTTCCTCGACACGGTCGTCGGTGCGCTCGACGGGAACGAGGCGAAGGTAGGGCAGGCACTCGACGACCTCGCCACGGTGGCGGGGGCGCTCGGCGAACGCGACGCGGCGATCGGTCGCCTCGTCGAGAACCTGAACACTGTGAGCGGCACGATCGTCGATCGCGATCGCGAGATCCGAGCCATTCTCGACAATCTCGTCACGGTCAGCCGCACCTTCAACGAGCACACCGACGTCATCGACCGGGCGGTCACCGAGCTCGGCGACTTCTCCGGTCACCTTGGCGCGATCCTCACCAACAACCGCACCGAGATCGATCGCATCATCACGAACCTGACCTCGGTAGTCGCCGTCGTCCAACAGAAGCTGCCGACGGTCGACACCGTGGTGACCAACCTCGACGACACCGCACTTCGGCTGTTCAACGCGTCGAAGTACGGCGAGTGGCTGAACCAGACCATCCCGTGCGGCAAGGTCGGCTACCCAAACTCGGTTGAATCGGCGTGCACACCGCCACCGGCAACCGCCGCTTCTGGGACCACCTCGTCGGCATCCGGTGTCGACGCTGTCCGGCAACTTGTCATGACAATGGCGAGCAGGGCGGCCTAGATGGCACTGGGCACGAGCTTCAGGGATCGAAATCCGTTCGTGATCGGCGCGGTCTGCGTCGCCATCATCTTCGTGATGGTTGCCGGCGCGTTCGCGGCCGGATATCTCCATATCTTCGAGAAGAACTTCCCGATCTCTGCACAGTTCTCGGACGCTGCGGGGCTACGCGCCGCGGCGGAGGTGCGCATGGCCGGCGTCAAAATCGGACGTGTCAGCTCGGTGACCGCCGACCGGCGAAACGGTCGCGTCAACGTCCGCATGGTGATCAACGACGGCGTGGAGCTTGGCCCGGAAACACGCGCCGACGCCGCGCTGGCCACGCTTCTCGGGAAGCGCTACGTGCGGCTCTCCGGTCCAGTTGTCCGGCCCTACCTCGCGAGCGGCGCGGTGATACCCGTCGGGCGAACGACCACGCCGTTCGATGTCTTCGAGCTCACAAAGGTGGCCACCCGCAGTATCGAGGCGACGGACACCGAGAAGTTGAACCGGTTGATCGAGCAGCTGGCGACGATCACCGAGGGCAAGCACGACACGGTCAAGGAATTGGTCGATGGCATTGCGCGAGTCTCGACCGCGGTGGCCGAGCGTGACTCGCAACTGCGTCAGCTCCTCGACCGCTCGGACGCGGCTTCGCGAACCCTGGCGGAGAAGGACCAGACACTCGTGCAACTCCTCGACGAGAGCGACGATGTTCTGCAGCTGCTGGCGCGGCGGCGCAGCGACGTGACCGCAAGTCTGCGTCACGCGGCGAATGCGTTCAACCGCCTCGCCGGCGTCGTATCGACGCACAAGAGCGAGCTCGACCTGATCCTCGACACGCTCCATCCCGCACTCGACATCGTCGATAAACGGCAAGCCGATCTTGATCGGGCGCTCACCTGGCTGGGCCCTGGCGCGTACGGGCTCGCGCTCGCGCCCTCACACGGGCCTTGGGCCGATGTGTACGTACGGGCCATCGGACCGGACCTTCTCGGGCTGCTCGGCGGGCTCGCCGCAGAAAACCCATGAGGCGTGCCGCAATCGCAATCGTGTCGGCCGTCGCCGCCGCAGTTCTGCCCGGTTGCGCTACCGCCCAGGCCGACAGCTACGAGGTCACGGCCTTCTTCCCGAAAACCGTTGCGCTGTTTCCGTCGTCGCTCGTTCGCGTGATCGGCCTGCCAGCGGGAAAGGTGACCGGCATCGAGGTGGCGGGCGCGAGCGTCCGTGTGCGCATGCGCATACCTGCCAGCGTGCCGATCCCGGCGGACGCCCAGGCGACGATCATCCCGCTGTCACTCATCGGTGAGCGCTATGTCCAGCTCTCGCCCGCTTGGAAGGAGGGCGTGCCGCGAGCCAAGGACGGGATGGTGATTCCGCTCGAACGCACGAGTGTTCCAGTTGAGCCCGACGAAGCGCTCGCTGCGCTCAAGGAGTTCCTCGACGCGCTCGACCCTGAGGCAACCGGTTCGCTGGTCAAGAACCTGGCGGCGGACCTCGACGGCAACGGCGAGGGGCTGAACGCTGCCCTCGAGGGTCTCGGCACGTTGACGCAGACGTTTGCCGACAAGGACGAGCAGCTCCTCAACATCATCGACCACTTCGATCGGCTCACGGGCACACTCGCAAGTCGCGACCAACAGCTCGGCCGCGTCCTCGATGCTTTTGCTGCTACGACCGGCGCCCTCGCTGACGAGCGGGCGTCGTTGGAGAGCCTCCTCGGGAGCCTGGCCGCGCTGTCGCGTGATGGGTTCGATCTCGTGAGCGAGCACCGTGCCAGGCTCGACAAGGACCTTACGGTCCTCAACCGCACCTTGCGGATGGTGCAAGCCAACATCGTGCAGGTCGAGCAGCTTCTCGACTCAGGTCCCTTGCTCGTCGCCGGTCCGGGCCACGACGGTCGTCGCGGGCTTCTCGGCGCGTACGACGAGAAGTACCACCACCTCGACCTTCGCAGCACCACATCGCCGGCCGGAGGCCAGGCCTTCGCAGCTCTGGGTCTTCCGGCGGGAATTGTCTGCCTGCCGATTGACGTGTCCTGCTCCGTTCCCACAGGCGGCGCCTCCGCCAGGTCACGGCGAGCGCCGGCGGCGGCAACGACGCCGGCGGGTCGTGCGGCAGCTGCACTCCCCGTACTCTCCCCGGCCCCGACGCAACTCCCCGTCCCCGAGCCCGCCGGCTCTGCCGTCAACCGCAGGCCCGTCCCTCGGTTGGCGCCGGGGGCCAAATCGCATTCGCCCCTTCGTGGGCTGGCACGACTGCTCTCCGGGGTGTTCGGGTGAGGTCGGGCCGCATGTCGCTGACGTTGCTACTTGCCACTGCGGCATTGTCTGCCTCCCTGGGGGCGTGCGGCGGCGGCGGAACGACGGTGACGGTGACGTTCGACGACGCCGGGGATCTGCAACGTCGCGGGTCGGTCCAAGTAGCCGACGTGCGTGTCGGCACGATCGCCAAGATCGCGCTGACGAAGGACTTCAAGGCGCACGTGACCATGAAGCTCGACTCGGAACGACGCATTCCGCGAAACTCGGTGGCGGTTCTGCGCACGACATCGCTGCTCGGGGAGAAGTTCGTCGAGTTGCGACCAGAGGGTGACCCCGCGCAAGCCCCGTATCTCCGCGACGGCGACGTCATCGCGGTTGCTGAAGAGGCGCCCGAGCTCGAGTTCGTGGCCGAGCAAGCGATTTCGGTGCTCGGCGGCGTCGTCGCCGGCGATGTCGCCACGCTCGTCGAGACGGGCGCAGTCGGCTTTGGCGGTCGCAGAGATGAACTGCGGTCCCTGGTCGAGGACTTGGCGACGTTCAGTTCGGCGTTGGCGGCGCGCACGACGAGCATCACGCGGATCATCGACAACTTCGACGTGACGACGGCGACGCTGGCCGACGGAGCCCCCGCGATCGGCACGCTGCTCACCAATCTGGCTGAGACAACGCGTGTCCTCGCCGACAACCGCGATCGAACGGTGCGCGCCCTCGGGCAACTTACGCGTCTCGCAGCAGTGCAAAACGATGTGTTCGACCGGTATCGGGCCGACATCGAGCGCCAGATCAAACAGGTCGACCGCATCGTGGGTGCCGTTGCGGGGCAAACGAAAGAGGTCGGTCTGCTGGTCGACTGGTTGGCGCGGTTCGTAACCGCAATCCCGCTGGTCATCCCGGACGACTTCACGCAGGTGTACATGTGGCTCGTTCCGGCAGAACAGGACCCCAGGGTGGGCACGCCGTGAACCGCCGGGTCGTCACCAACCTCGTCGTGTTCTCCCTTGGCTTTGCAGTGATGGTCGTGTGGTTGGCGAGCAACGTCGTCAGCTTCAAGCAGGTCGACAAGCCGTTCGAGGTTTCAGCCGACTTCGCGAACGCATTCGGTGTACTGCCCAACGCCGAAGTCGCGTACCTCGGCGTCAAGTTCGGTCGCGTGAGCAGCGTCGATCGGCGCCCGGGCGGGGTGCGCGTCGGCATGGAGATCGAACGCGGCCGCAAGATCCCTGCGAACGCAGTGGCCAGCATCTTCCGCAAGTCGGCGATCGGGGAGCAGTACGTCGACTTCAGCGTGCCTGCGGGTTCGCCCAGCACAGGCCTCTTACGCCAAGGGGACCACCTGCCGCAGAGCCGCACGACCGTTCCCTTGGAATTCTCCGAGCTGCTGCGATCGGCCGCCGGCCTCTTCCAAGCGATCGATCCGGATGACGTGTTAACCGTCGTAGGCGAGCTGTCGACCGGGTTGCGTGGACGCAGCGAGTCGCTGCGTCAGCTGACCACAGCGGGCGACGAGCTGACCGCGTCGTTGGCTTCACGCACGGCGGCGCTCGACCGTCTCGCCGAGAACGGCGGCCGCGTCACGCGCACGCTCGCTGCGCACCGCGGGTCGCTCGGGTCCGCGCTCACCGACTTGCGAGAAATCAGCGAGAGCCTCAGGAACTCGAAGGGCAATACCGACGTCCTCCTTACGCGCGGGCGCGATCTGCTTGCGCAACTCGGATCGCTCGTCGCCGACCACAAGGGCGAGCTCGACTGCGACCTGAAGGTGCTCGAGCTGGTTATCGACCGCACGACGACGCCGACCAAGATCGCCGGTCTCCGCACTCTGCTGCGCTTCGGACCGCCCGCCTTCGCTGCCGTCTGGGATGTCCGAGACGTGGAGGCTGACGGCGTCTATGCGCGGGTTGGGTTCGTCGCCAACGCCGCGAACCCCCCTCGCCAGTACGTGCCCGAACGGACTCTGCCGCCCGTGCCCGCGCCTGCCCCGTGCGCGAGCCCGCTCCGGCCGTCGAGCATCAGTTACACGCCAGGTGCGACAGGCGGCCTCGGCGATCCGGTGAAGACGAACGCACCATCGGCCGCCGCCGTGGGCGCGCTCCTCGCCGCATCGGCGGTCGTCGCACTCCGCGGTACGGTCCGCGACGCACCATGAGCGACGACGATGAAAAGCCGAACCACGACGAGCCGGTTTCGCAAGACGTCGACGGCGTAGCCGTCGCTTCCGAACCGGATGCGACGCCCGGCGGGCGCGGTTGGCGGTTCGCCGTGGCCGTTCTGGCCGCACTGACGATCGGCCTCGCGTTCGTCGCCGCAATCCAGACGAGCCGCGTCAGTCGCGACCAGGACCGCGACGCAGACGTCCGGCGTACGGCGGCGGCTATGGGAACGGCGCTGCTGACCTATGACTACACGCGCCTAGACGAAGCGAAGAACAACGTTCTCGAGCTTGCGACGCGCACGTTCCGTAACCAGTACAACGAGGCGTTCGACGGGGGCCTCGACGAGCTGCTGAAGTCGACCAAGGCCACGTCGGAGGTCGAGGAGACAGAGGTTTTCATCAGCGAGATCGGCGACGACCAGGCATCAGCGCTGGTGCGCGTGGATGTGACCGTGAGCGGAACCGCAGGCACGAATCGCAGCCTCGTGTCCTACGTTCGCCTCGATCTCGTGCGCGCCTCCGGCCGGTGGCTGGTCAACGCGGTGACAAACTTGAACCTCGGCCAGCCGGCGGCGTCGGGCCCTGCGCCAGGCGAGCCCGGCCAGCCAACCTCGACGACTACGCCCTAGGTGCCACCTATTGCGGACGCGCGTGTAAGGTCCGCCGCCGCGCCCCCCAAGTCGAAAGGCCCCACATGGCCGACGCAGACGTCGACGACCTCGAAGAAGGCGAACCTGAGTCCGAGGACGAGATCGAAGAGGTAAGCCTCGACGAACTGGTCGAAGACGAGGACGACCTCATCGACGACGACGCCCTGGTGGTCGACGAGATCGTGCTGGACGCCGATGTCGTCGTCGACGAGCCGGAAGCCGACCCGACAGAGGAGCCCCGTCCCGCCGGCGAGGACGAGGAGGAGGACGATCTCGAGGAGGAGCACGACGTAGAGGCTTCGCTCGACGAGATCCTCAAGGAGCGCCTCGTCGTCGTCGAGGAAGAGGAGGACGAGGAGGCGCCGGCCGACACCGACGACCGGACAGAGACCGGAAAGGTCCTACCGAAGCAGCCTGACGAGTTCGTGTGCCAATCGTGCTACCTCGTGAAGCACCCAAGCCAGCTCGCCGACGCGAAGAAGCAGTACTGCCGGGACTGCGTGTAGAGCAGCGTCGTGGGCTACCGCAACATCGTCGTGGGGACAGATGGGTCTCCGACGGCGGAGATCGCGGTGCGTCACGCAGCCGGACTTGCGAAGGCGTTCGGCGCGCGTCTCACGGTGGTCACGGCTTATGCGCACGACGCGGTGAAGGAAGGCAAGCACGTCGAGGAGTTGCCGGCGGACCTTCGCTGGATGGCCACCGACGTCAACCAGGCCGAAGGTAAGGCGCAGCACGGCAAGCGGCTAGCGCGCGAGCTTGGCGTCAAGGACGTCGTCGTTCACGTCGGCGAGGGCGATCCCACGGACGCGCTGCTCTCAGCGGTCGAGGAGCGCGGCGGCGATCTCATCGTCGTCGGGAACAAGGGCCTGGCCTCCGCGTCCCGTTCGATCTCTGGCAACGTGCCCTACAAGGTGTCCCACCGCGCTCCGTGTGACATCGTGATCGTCCACACGACGGACTAGGAATTCCTCTCATGGCCGACGACAAGAAGACCCCCGCTCAACAGCTCCTCGACGTGCTGTTCTTTGCACCGCTCGGGGTTGCCGCCACCGTGCGCGACGAGCTTCCGAAGCTGGTCCAACGCGGACAGCAGGAGGCGAACCTGGCCAAGATGCTCGGCCAGTTCGCCGTTGCCATGGGCAAGGTCGAAGCCGAGAAGCTGGCGAACCGGGTCGTGGAGACGGTTGTGCCGAAGCCGGCGCCTCGTGAGGCCTCCGCGTCGGCGTCAACTTCGTCCGGATCCGGTGCGGGTGTGACTGGTTCCGGTGCGGGCGGCGGGGGGCTCGCCGCCGGCGGCCAGCCCCCGCCCAACCCCACCGGCGGCGACCCCCCGCCTCCCACACCTGTTCGTACTGCCGGAACGCAGGACGGTTCCGGCGCGAAGTCGGTGCCGGTGGTGGATCTGGATGCGCTGGGGATACCGAACTACGACAGCTTGTCGGCGTCGCAGGTGGTGCAACGGCTGGCGGGGTTGAGCCCAAGTGAGCTCAACGCAGTCGAGGCGTACGAGGCAGCTCATCGGGCCCGGCGCACGATCTTGAACCGCGTCGGGCAGCTGCGCACCGCTTAGTGCCAGTAGAGGCGGCGCGGCCGGCCACCGACGCAGACCTCGACGCGCTGCGGGCGTTGTTTGCAGCTGCAGCGGCCGATCTCGCCGAGGCGCGTGGAGCGGACGTGTACTTCGCTCGGGAGGCGCCGGTGCCGTCGCGTGAGGAGCTCCGCAAGTCGCTCGACGCGTTGGATTCGTGTGTACTCGTGGGGACGCTCGACGATCAGATCGTCGGGGGCGGTGTGGCGTCGACCGAACCGCTGCGCGACGGACGGATCCTCGGGGTCATCCGCGTGCTGCACGTCGACCGCGACGCGCGGGAGGTGGGCGTGGGTGAGGAACTCCTCCGGGGGTTGGTGGCGTGGTGCGCCTCTCGTGGAGCGGTGGCCGTCGACTCGTTGGCCTTGCCGGGGGAGCGGGCGACGAAGAACTTCTACGAAGCGGCCGGCTTCAAGGCGCGACTTCTTACGGTCCATCACCGGCTCGACGAGAGGGACCCGCATGACTGAGCGGCCGCAGGTGTGCGTCGGCGCGATCGCGGTCGACGAGGGCCGCTTGCTGCTGATACGTCGCGGCCATGGTCCCGCGGCGGGGGAGTGGTCGGTCCCCGGTGGTCGAGTGGAGTTCGGCGAGACCCTGGCCGAGGCCGTCGTGCGCGAGCTGCTGGAAGAGACCGGGCTAGAGGGCGTGTGCGGCGAGCTGGTCGGATGGGTCGAGCGCGTCGACTCGGAGTATCACCACGTGATTCTCGACTTCCACGCGGATGTTCTCGATCCCGTGCCCGTGGCGGCCGGTGACGACGCCGTCGAGGCGAGATGGGTTCCGCTCGAGGAGGTGGCGGAACTGACACTGGTGCCGGGTTTGGCCGAGTTCCTCGCCGACAACGGCGTCATCGAGTTGTTCACCTGACATGAGCGACGCGCACCCTGCGCAGCTTCGCGTCGAGCCCCGTGCCCCCACAGTCGCCGTCGACCCCGGGCTCCATCCGCTCGGTCTTGGGGCCGAGCGCGACGGAGTGCTCTACGTGCCCGACGTGCCCGGGCCGCGCCCGCTGCTGCTCGCACTGCACGGCGCGACCATGCACGGGCGCCAGATGGCCAGGCCATTGCTGGCCGCCGCGGACGACAACGGGGTGGCCCTTTTGGTGCCCGACTCGCGTGGGCCGACGTGGGACGTACTACTCGGCGGCTACGGAGCGGACATCGCGTTCATCTCCGATGCGCTGGCGGTGGCGTTCGACCGGTGCGCAATAGATCCCGAGCAGTTGAGCATCGGGGGCATTTCCGACGGCGCGTCCTACGCGTTGTCACTCGGCCTCAGCAACGGCGAGCTCTTCCGATCAGTCATCGCGCTGTCGCCGGGCTTTGCTGCTCCTCCCGCGATCGTCGGCAGGCCGCGGGTGTTCCTGTCGCACGGTGTGGGCGACGCGATCCTGCCGATCGACCGTTGCGGTCGACCGATCGCCGCGGGGCTGAAAAAATCCGGCTACGAGATCGACTACCGCGAATTCGACGGCGGCCACGAGATGCCTCCGGCGATAGTGAGCGCTGCGCTGACGTGGCTCGTCCGCTAGCGCCCCTTCCATTCGGGGGCTCGCTTCTCGATGAAGGCACGTGGGCCTTCCATGAAGTCTTCAGTGCCGATGAGCGCCGCGAACCCGTTCGCACTCATGGCCCACAGCTCGTCGTCGGGCGTGTCGTGTGCGGCCAAGACGATCTTGCGGCTCTCGCGGACCGCCAGGGGAGCGTTTGCGCTCATGCGGCCTGCGAGGGCGAGCGCGCCGTCGAGCGCGTCCCCCGGCTCCACGAGCTCGTTGATGAGCCCGTGGTGATAGGCGCGTTCGGCACTCAGCGGCTCGCCCGTCAGGATGATCTCCATCGCGATCGCCCGCGGCAGCACGCGGGGAAGGCGAAACAGGCCCCCAGCGGCAGCGACGAGTGATCGCTTGACCTCGGGCAGACCGAAGCGCGCGTTCTTCGATGCAACAACCAGATCGCAAGCGAGCACGAGCTCGCACCCACCAGCCAGCGCGGGACCATCGACTGCAGCGATCACCGGCTTGTCACGCTCGCGCCGCACGAAGCCGGCGAAGCCACCGCGCTCTGTCTGCAGTGAGCCCGCCTGGCCGGCATTGATCGCCTTGAGGTCGGCGCCTGCGCAGAAGACGTCGCCAGAGCTCGCGAGCACGCCGACCCACAGGTCATCGTCGGCCTCGAGTTCGTCGATCGCCGCTTCGATGCCGCTGGCGACGTCGCCGTTGACCGCGTTCTTGGCTTCGGGCCGGTCGATGATGATCACGCCGACGCGCTCGTTCTTTTCGAATCGCACCATGCGGGCGACCGTAGCCGCGGCCATCAGCATTTCGCGCGTGATGCCTGGGTACAGTCGAGTAAGTGGTTGAACATAGCGACGGCCCCGCGTCGGGAGGCCACCTGGCCTGTCCGTTTTGCGCGAGCTATGACGTCGACCGACTCTTCATCGCCACCGCCAACCTCGACTGCTGCGAGTGTGCGGCGTGCGGCGCGCGCTGGGACGAGGAGCGAGGGACCGGCGAATACCGCGGGCGCTCGAAACGCTCTTCGGTTCTTGCTCCCCGCAACCAGTGACGGAGCGCGCGCCGAGGATCCCTGTTTTCGATCTGGACGGAACACTGCTCGACTCCGATGCCGCCCTGACTCAAGCGTTCGTACGGTGCGGTGTGGCGCGCAGGGACGTCACGTACGGTCACGTCGTCGTAGCCGAGTGTGAACGTCTGGGAATCGCCGTCGCCGATTTCCTCGGCGCATACGACAGCTCGCTGGCCACGCCATACCCCGGCATAGACGAGTTGCTGGCGTCGCTCACCTCGTGGGCGATTGTTTCGAACAAGGACGGCGCAACCGGCCGCCGCGAGCTAGCTCGTCTCGGGTGGAGTCCCGACGTCGCCCTGTTCAGCGACGACTTCGGGGGTGCCAAGGATCTCGCCCTCGTTCTCGCCCGGCTGGGGGTCGACGCCGACGGAATCGTGTACATCGGCGACACCGACCACGACCGGGTCTGTGCTGAGCGCGCCCGCGTCCGGTTCGCTCTCGCGGGCTGGAACGAGCGCGTCACCATCGGGGCCGGCGATGTCGTCGTGCGTCGGCCGAGCGACGTCCTCGGTCTCATCGAGTGAGGACGGCACGCCGGCGACAAGCTCGTCGCCGGTGCGGCCGGCGATGTCGTCCTCAGTCGGGGCCGAGGCGGGCTGCGGCGCGGCCGGGGGAGCGGGGATCGGCCGCGGCGGGGGAGGCGGAACCTTCGGCTTCGGCATCGCACCCATGGGAACGGCCGGCGCCGCACTGGCGCGTGGTGCGCGGGGCGTACGAGGAGGGCGGCCCGGGTCGGCGGTGGGGCGTGGACGCGCCGGCGCACGTTTCGGTGCTTCGGGCGGAACCTCGATGCCGAGCGCACCGGCGATCGCGGGGACCTTTGCGGCGATCTTGGTGACCGCTCCGGTGAGCGCTTCGGTGACCTCTGCCGGGGGAGCGAGCGGTGTCACCAAACGACGCACCGGCGACGAGGCGACGGCGTCCACGACGACACCCCAGCGATCGGCCATCGTGTCGGCGTTGAGTGCGTTGGCGGCGGCTTCGGCCAGCCTCGACAGCAGCTCAGGCGCAAGCTTCGTTCCCGGCTCGGGCGGCTGACCGGCGATGCGCAGCGCTCGCACGAGGCGCCCGCTCTCGATGGAGGAGACGACCTCGTTGACCCAGGTCTCCTTCATGGCGTCGAGACGCTGCGTCAGCGCCTCGCGGAGTTGGGCGGCTAGCTCTCTGGTCTCGTCGTCATTGGCGGCGGTATCGGACTTCGTCACGACAGACCGCAGGTCGCGGAGCGCGATCTCTTTGGCCGAGGCGACTGCGGCCTCGGCGAGGTCACGCCACTCCGCTGTGGCTACTCGGGGGAGAAGATCGTCGGCAAGCGTCAACAACGGCGCCGCGTCGAAGGCATCCTTGCCTTCCGCCTTGCTCTGCTTCGCCTGCGCCTCGATCGACTGACGCACCTCGTTGAGACCACCTTTGAGCAGTTGCTCGGCGATTCGCCGCTCGGCGTCGTTCAGGCTCGTTAGCAGTGCGTCGCGATGGGTGCGGGCGGCAACAAGTCGCTTCGGCTTGGGCTTCGGCGCGGGCGGCTCGGGAGCAGGGCGAGGAGGTCGGGCCGCGCGCGGGGGCCGCTCGGTACGAGGCGCGCCGTCGGGCCGGGGACCGCGGCCAGGCCCGCCGCTGCGGGCAGGTCCACCACGACCGCCGCCGCCCTCGGGACGGGCGCCGCGTCCGCGCTCGGGACGCGGCGGGCTGCCGTGTGTGCCCATTCCCTTGCCGCCGCCGCCACCGCCGGGACCGCGATCGCGGTCACCGCCGAAACCGCCGTCGAAACCACGACGACCGCCGCGCTTCTCGCCCCCGGTGAGCTGGCTGGTCACGCCGCCCTTCGGCGGGGAGGCCGATCCGATGACAGGGAGTAGTTCGGGCTTGGCCGACGAGCTCTTCGGCGGCATCACGCTGGTGACCCGCATGCCGTCGATCTCGACCTCGACCTCGGCCCGCATCACATCGCCAACCTTCGCGTCCTTCTGGAGGATCGATCCGTCGAGCGTGCCCTTCGGCTGCTTGGCGCCCGCGGCTCGCCATGTCCAGGAGCCATCCTCCCGGTTGCTGGTGAGCTCGATCTCTATCCGGCGCGACATAGGACCGCACAACTTAGTGCCGCCGCTTTAGCGGTCGGGTTGCACAACCTTGATCATCTGGAGCGCGGGGTTGGACGGGTCCCACAGCTCGGGGAACTCCTCGAGCGGTTCGAAGCCGTAGGCGAGATAGAACGCTCGCGTGTTCTCGTACCCGGCGTCGACGCGTGCGGGGCTGAGCGTTTTGACCTGGAGGAAACGCACACCTTCGTCGGCGAGTTGGGCCTCGGCGAAACGGAGCATCGCCCGGCCGATGCCCGCGCGGTGGTGCTCGGGAGTGACCGCGATCAGGTGCACCTCGGCGGCGGTCGGGAAGTGGCGCTCGATGACGGTGAGCCCGACGTCGTGGCCATCGGCCGCCGCCACAATCGTGGGTGACCACTCGGCCTTGGCGATGTAGTCCTCGTTGGCCGACTCGATCCCGAACCATGTCGGCAAGGTCGCGAGGATGCGCCGGCAGGTTTCACCGGCTCCCGTCGGCAGCGTTCGTAACGTGATGTCGGAGCGCACGTTTCACTTTGGCGAGTCTTTAGCCGTGCGATCCAGCGAAATTCGTGGGGGACCGCACGGGTAAAGGCTCACGGAAACCTGTGCAGCGCTCTTTAGGTATCCCGACATAATCACTCTTTTACAAGTACCGTGCCGGTGATGGCGCACGTTCTGTACGCATCGACGCTCGAGCGATTCCTTCAACGTTTGGCCAACGAGGGGCGGTCGCCGGCGACCCTGAAGGCCTATCGGGCCGACCTCGACGACACCATGCGTGACATTGCCGCCGAACTGCGCCTGCTCGACGACCGCAACGAGGCCGACGACGCCGCAGTCCTCAAGGCGTTCGAGGAGCTCGATCTGACGGCGGTGACGCTCGACATGCTCGATGCCGCGCTGGCCGACTTCCGCACGCGTCCGGATCCGCGTTTCCGCACGCATCCCGAACGGGCTCCCTCCGAACGATCGCCGGCCACGGTCGCCCGCCGGACATCCGCCCTGAGGTCGTTCTTTGCCTGGTGCTATCGCACCGGGCGTCTGCCGGCCGACCCGGCAGTCCTCCTGACTCCCCCAAAACGTCGAACACACGTTCCCCGCGCGCTGGATCGAACGCTGGCGGGTGGAGCACTCAACGGCGCGACCGAACGATCGAACTGGCCGGAGCGCGACGCGCTCATCCTCGCGCTCACGCTTGCTTGCGGTCTGCGCCTCGCCGAAGTCGCAACGCTGCGCCTGCACGATCTTGAGGGCGATCCGCCGGTGGCAATGGTGGTCAAGGGCAAAGGTGACAAGGAACGGCGACTTGGGCTCCCTCCGGTCGTCACCGAAGCGCTCGCCGCATACCTACCGACCCGGTCGGCGCGACTCGCCCACCTTGGCCTCGATGCCGCGACGGTGGTGATCTCGAGCCGGCCCCGTCCGGTGCGCGATCGCACCGGACGCGAGCGCGGCCGGACCGTCGAAGCGAGCCGCGAGTCGGTCATCTATGTCGTCGACCGCGTGCTGCGAAGCATCGGGGCGCGCCGGCCAGGGATCCGCGTGCACGCCCTACGCCACACGTTCGCAACGCTCGGGCTGCGCGAGGGCGCGTTCAGCCTCCGTCAACTGCAGGTGGCGCTCGGCCACGCCAGCCTTGCGACGACACAGATCTATACGGAGGTCGCCGACGAGGAGATTGCGGCTGCCATGCGTCTGCACCCGCTGGCCGACGGCTGAGAAACATCGCGGCGACGGCGGAAACTGGTTGACTGTTGGCCTGAGTCAGGGGGGACGTTCGATGCGCCGATGTGTGAGTGTGCTGCTGCTTGCCGCTTTGGCGGTTTCACCCGCGTGCAGGAGAGGCTCGGACAAGTCCAGCAGCGCGCCGCCTCCCCCACCCGGCAGCGCCGCCGAGGCGAAGGTGGCGGCGCAAGCTGTTGCTGGTCTCAAGGGGTGCCTACCCGCGAATCGAGTGCCGCGCGGCAAGGCGTTGCGGGCTGCGGCCGCGACCAACTTCTCGCTGGCCACTGCCCAGTTCGCCGCCGCAGGAAAGGTTGCGCCGGCGGAAGTGCGTACGGAGTACACGGTCGTGGCGTCGACGATGCGCAGGTTCCCCACGCTGCTCGGCACGGTTGACGGCGACTACGCGAAGGTACTCACCGATCCGAAATTCGCGCAGGCGGCGTCGGTCGTGAAGGACGCGGAGTTCCATCGCGCCTCGCAGCGACTCGGCTCTTGGTTCGCCGAGAACTGCGAAGCTTCACTGCGCACGTGATCGCAAATGCAGCGCGTGACAGGCGGATGCGCGCCGTTGCGATCTGCGTGGTGGTTGTGGTCGGATGCGCGCCGGTGGTGTTGCTCGCGCTCGGAGCGCTTCAGCCCATCGGTGTCGTGCGCAGAACACTGCTCGACAACTTTGGTGCGTCATGGACGACGCAGAACTTCTCGCTACTGGGTGACGCCGTGGGTGCGTGGCCACGTTGGTTCGTGAACTCCGGCATCGTCGTGCTCGTCGCGGTTCCGCTGACGGTCCTCGTGGCGTCGCTCGCTGGGTTCGTGATGGCCACGGCCTCGAGGTCGTGGTGCAGGGCGCTGCTCGTGGTGACGGTGGTCGCTTTGCTGGTTCCTGCGAGCGCGCTCTGGGCGCCGCGTGCTGTGCTCTACCGCACGATCGGCGTCAGCGACTCTCTGGTGGCGTTGATTCTTCCGGCCTTTGTTGGCACATCCCCGTTGTTCGTATTGCTGTTCGCGCTCTCGTACCGCCGCCTCCCGCGGAGCATGTTTGACGCCGCTGAGCTCGCGGGGGCGTCACCGCTTCGTGTGTGGCGACAAGTGGCATGGCCGCTTGGCCGCCCCACGGCGTTTGCGGTCGGGATGCTGGCCGCTGCGTGGCACTGGGGGAATCTCTCCGATGCGCTGCTGTACGTCAGCCGTACCGAGTCGACGACCGTCGCCGCCGGGCTGCGCAATCTCGCCTCGATCGAACCAGCCAACCATCCCCTCCTCCTCACCGCAGCGCTGTTGGCGACCGTTCCGGTTGTCGCACTCTTCGTAGTTGCGCACCGCGCTCTGTTGGCGCGCGCTGTCAGGAGTGCGACGTGATCTTGCGGCGACAGATCGTTGCTGCGCTTGGCGCGCTCGTTATGGCCGGCGGCTGTGCGACCGCGAACGACAAGGCGAGCGTGCGCGTACAGGTTTCGGGTGAGCCCGAGGAGGTCGCCGTATACCGCCAGATGGCCGACGCCTTCGAACGCGCAACACCGGGGGCCGACGTCGAGATCGTGAGCGCGGCGCGCGCCGACCACATCGCCAAGCTGGCGTCGTCGTTTACGGCAGGTTCTCCGCCAGACGTTTTCCTCGTGAACTACCGCGAGTACGCGCAGTTCGTCGCACGGGGGGGAATCACCAGCATCCGTTCGACCGGCGAAACGCCCGCCGCCGACTACTACCCCCAAGCGCTCGAGGCGTTCACGCTCGACGGCGCACTGCAATGCCTGCCACAGAACGTTTCGTCGCTGGTCGTCTATTACAACAAAGCGCTCTTCTCCGCTGCGGGAATCGCGCACCCGGAGGACTGGACATGGGCCCAGTTCGTCGAGGTCGCAAAGCGACTGACGAGCAGCACGATTGACGGCGTCGCCATCGAACCGACCCTTGTGCGGCTCGCGCCGCTCGTGTGGGGAGATGGCGGCGAGATCGTCGATTCCGCACAGATGCCTACCCGGCTGACCCTCGGAACCGCGGGCGCGTTGCAGGCGCTCGACGATCTGCTGGAGCTCCGGCGACTCGGCGTCACGCCGAGTCGGCAAGACGTCGCCGCACTCGACCTGCCGAGCCGGTTCGCGTCCGGCGCGGCGGCGATGTTGCTCTCTTCGCGTCGCGAGACTCCAGGCTTGCGCGAAACGCGGGGCCTCGAGTGGGACGTCGCTCCCCTACCCCGACGCACTCAGCCGTCGGGGATCCTGCACAGCGACGCCTGGTGCCTATCGCGTCGCGCCAGGGCCAAGCCGAGCGCACACGCAGCCGCCTTTGTGCGGTTCGCCGGCGGCGTCGCCGGCCAGCGCGTTACGTCCCGGGGCGGGCGCGTGGTCCCGTCCGTGCGCACGATCGCCGAGGGTGATTTTCTCGACCCGCTTCTCGCACCGGCGCACAGTCGGGTCTTCGTCGACGCAATCCCGCATCTGCGGCGGCTGCCTGTCCTTTCGACGTGGCCAGAGATCGAAGACGCAACCGACCAGACGTTGGAACGCTTGTTCTACGACGGCGGCGACGTCACCGACGCGATGGCCGATCTCGATCGCCGCACCCGCCCATTGTTCGAACGCGGCCGAGGCACTCCAGCGCCGTGACGGGTGTTGGTGTTTCGGTACAGGACGCCCATCTTGCTTTCGCTACCGGCTCGCGGCGTCGGCGCAAATCCGTGCGCGCGCTCGCCGGACTTAGCCTCGAAGTCCGAGCGGGCGAGATACTTGTACTTGCCGGGCCCTCGGGATGCGGCAAGACCAGCCTGCTGCGGGCGATCGCCGGTCTCACTCCCCTCGACACCGGGACAGTGACGATTGACGGTCGCGATGTCACCAGAATCCGACCCGGCGACCGTGGGGTGGCGATGGTGTTCCAGGACCTGGCGCTGTATCCGCACCTGAGCGCAGCGGACAACATCGCGTTCGATCTGCGCGCCGGTGGGGCACCCGGTCACGCAATCGAACGACGAGTCGCGGAAGTCGCATCCGATCTGCGACTGAGCGCGTTCCTCCACCGGCGCCCGGAACAGCTCTCGGGCGGAGAGCGCCAACGAGTCGCACTGGCGCGCGCCCTTGCGCGTCAGCCGCGGGTTTTCTTGCTCGACGAGCCCGCGGCGGCGCTCGATGTGACGTTGCGCGCTGCCGCCCGCGAGGAAATCCGTTCCGCGCAAGCGCGCACCGGCGTGACGACGGTGTACGTCGCGCACGACCCGGTGGAAGTCCTTTCGATGGGACACCGCGTTGCGCTCATGCGCGAAGGACGCATTGAGCAGGTCGGAACACCCGATGAGCTCTACGACGCTCCCGCATCGGCGTACGTCGGCCGCCTCCTCGGCGATCCGCCGATGAACATCATTCCGGCTCGACTGCTTCCCAACTCCGCGGGCCTCGCGGTCACAGGGGTGCGCCCAGAGCACGTGTGTCTCGACCGTGTCGCCGAGAGCGGATCACCCCAAGTGTCCTCAGCGGAGCGTCGTGGTCGCGATGTCCTCGTGACCGCGGTGTGGGCTGATGACGTCGGCGCAGCCGTTGCGTCACATCGCATCACTGCACTGGTGCGGGACGCTCGCGCAAGGGACTGGCCGCCGGGCCTTCCCGTGGCCGTCCGCGTCGCACCGGCGCACGCGCACGGATTCGGCGACGAGGGCCTGTGAGGCTCGAGCAGCAGGCCCGGCGGCGCTCGATGGGGCCGGCATTCCTCGCGGTCCCGTACATGTTCGGCTTGGTCGCGCTCGTGGGCGTACCGCTGGTGGGCACTGCGGTCCTCGCGTTCACCGACTACTCGGGGATCAGCGCACCGCAATGGGTGGGCGCGGCGAACCTCCGAGCAATCAGCAACGACGATTCGCTTGGACGCGCCGTGCTCACGACAGTGGTCGTAGTAGCGGTTGCGGTTCCGTTGCGCGTCGCCGGGGCGACTGCGCTGGCGCTGTTGTTGCATCGCCCCGGTCGCAGCGTGACGGCCGCACGCGCTGCCGCCTTCTTGCCCACAGTCGTGCCGGACGTTGCACTCGCGCTGGTCTGGGCCTGGCTGCTGAACCCGCTGTCCGGACCATTGGCGCTCGCAGGTCTGCCAATCGGCGGAGTGCTCACCGATCCGGTCGGAGCGCGATTGGCCGTCGCGGTGCTCGTAGCGTTTCAGCTCGGAGAGGGGTTCGTCATTGCCCTCGCCTGGCGGACGTCCCTGGGGCGTACGCCATACGAAGCGGCGACACTCGCAGGTGCGAGCCCCGGCTTTGTCCTGCGCCGCCTGACATTGCCCCAGATGCGACCCGCGCTGGCAGCCCTCGCGGTGCGCGACGCGGTGGTCGTGCTGCACGCCACGTTCGTCGCCGCGCTCCTCTTGACGCGCGGTGGGCCGAGCCGCGCAACGGTCGGGCTCCCCCAGTGGCTCTACGAGACGGAGTTCGCGTACCTGCGCGTCGGCTACGCGTCAGCGGCGTCGCTAACTGTCCTCGTCGTCACTGGGGCGTTGACAGCGGCTGCGTGGTGGTCGGTGCGGAGGAACCTGCCTGGAGGCGCGGCCTCGAGCTGATACGTACCTGCGTGCGGTCCGGACAAGTCCGCCGAAGCACGACGTACACGCTCGTGTTGCCGCTCACGAGGGCGAGTTCCGCGTCCGTGCGCTCGTTCTCCGAGAACTCGATCTCCACCCCTGCCTTGAACTCCTCGAACAGCTCGTCAAGTGGTCGCGGTGATGAACCCTCGACAATGTGAAATTGCTCCTGGTCACGCTCGTCGTGGAACGTGACTCCTGCGGGCTGCGCAAGCCCTGGAGGAAGGGTCACGGTCGCCGGCGGCGGAAGTGGCCCGCAGTTCGCAAGGGGTGGCGTCGGTGCTACATCCGCGACGGTGTCGCCGCCGCTGCAGCCGATCCCCGAGAGGACGGACGCAGCAACGGCGACACCGAACGTGAAGCGAATCGCTTCTCTAGCCAAGCGCCTCGAGCCCGACGAACACGTCGTCGAGATACCAGCCGTCACCCGGCGTATAGAAGGATTGGTTGTAGTACGACAGCGCCCGGAACCGAATGTTCACGCTCTGGCCGGCGTAGGCGGTCAGGTCGTACTCCTTCTGCTGCCAGCCAGCACCTGACAGGTCGCCAGCGTAAGCAGCGGCCGGGTCACCGGGTCCATTGTCGCAGTACGGCGACGCTTGGGGATATCCGCCAACCGGCGTCAGTGCGATGGGCGGGCCGCCACTCACCGAGATGCTGACGTCACCGCACTGGAGGTAATAGCTGCCGGCGTAGACCCCACCCTCGAACCACTGCTGATGACGCAGCACGAGGCGTTGTCCGAGCGTGGAAAGTGTCGCCCCGTCCGCCGGCAGCGCGATCGGTGGGCTGACGAGCGTCGCTGCTGCGTTCTCGGGCATCGGGCCAGCCAGGTTGGTGGCGGCGACCTTCGCTCCGCCAGCGGCGCTTCCCGGGCCACCGGTCGGCACCCCGATCTTCCAAACGTCGGCGGTGGTGCCGGGTGCGGATTCGAACGTCCACCCCGCCGCCCCAGTTTCGAAGCCCTCTGTATACGCAACACCGCTGCCCCCGACCGAACTTGGATCCGGCGGCGTCGGAGGTGTGAGTCCGACCTGGCTCGGGTTGTCGGGCGTGTCGTAGCCCGAGCCGGCACCGGCGAACGCAGAGCCGACCACGACCTCGATCTTTCCATCGTCAGACGTGAAGTGGATGACGTTCACCTGCACGCTCACACCATCGGGTGTCGACGTCGTGATCACTTCGTTCAGCACGAGCGTTCCGACACCGGGCACGGCGATGGTGGTGTTGTCGGGGACCGTCGCAGGTATCGGCGTGCCGTTCACGACCGCGTTTACCAAACCGGATCCGGCGCTCGACGTCGTACCTGCACCGTCGTCACCGTCGAAGGTCGCACGGGCCTTGGCCATCACCGCGTCAGCCGTGATGGTGCCGTCGAGAAGATCGACGCTGGCGACGCCGCCACGGGACGAAGCGGCACTGAAATTGGCGTCTTCGTCAGATGTGGTCTCAGCCCGCGAAGTGAGCACGTCAGCCTGGACGACCGCCGGCACCCCTTCGGAGACGATCGCCGAAGCTGCCGGAGCTTCGCCGAGCGACGCGGCAGACCTCGACACCTTCGCAGTGTCGAGCGGTAGCGCGTCGACGCGCGCCCGCACGGCATAACCCTCGGCGTTGGCACCGCCCGCGGCGCCGCCGAACAGGCACGTGGCCTCCTCGATCGCGTAAGCCTGGAGCTCGCGGTCGTAGGCGTCCTGCACCCAGATCGCGTCCGCGCCCGGGAAGCTCAGGTTGTCGCACTCGAGGTCCTCGAGCCGGCGCGGAAAGCTGGCGAACATCGTGCTCGACGTAAGCGTCTTGTCGGAGCGCCAGATCTGCGAACAACCATTGTTCGCCAGGTAGAGATCGTCACCGCCGACGGCGATACCCGAGTTCGACGGACAGCTGGGCAGCACAGCGGCATTGCTGAACGAGCCGAGCGGGGTACCCGTGACCGAGTAGTGCTGCGTGGTCGGGGAAGCGTCGGCGCTGGACCAGATCGTGTCGTCTGATCCGTCATAGGCGAGCCCGTCGAAACAACCTGACGTCGGGAACGAGGGGATCGACGCGTCGATCGACGACGTCGTCAGGTTGATCGCAACCACGTTCGAGTACCCCTGACACGCCCACAGCCGGTTGCGTCCGGCGTCGAACGCAAGTGCGCCGAGATCACTCACGCCTGCGATGGTGAGCGGGCCGTTATTCAAGTGCGTGACTGCGTCCACCCGCTCGATGACGTTGCTTCCCATGCACGACAGAAGGAGGCTGTCACCGTCGTAGGCGATGCCAGTCCCGACTCCGCTCCCGCAGCCTGGGATACCGGCGGTGGCAGACGCGTCGAAGCTCGCCAGGAGATCACCTGGTGCCGCTTCCGCGGCTACGGGAGCCACCGTGACCGGCAACAAAATGCCCGCCACACATGCGCCCGCGAGCGCGGCGCGCCTCAATAGGTGCTGAAACATCCTGCCCCCTCAGTTCGTGCCGAAGCACGTCAAAACCCAGCTCCGCGGCGGACGGTACGCCTAAGCGCTGCGGGACACAAGCCTCATGTGACCCAAGTCACGCGAATTGCCCAATGTCGCGGGGTGTGTCTGTGGGTTGCGCTACTCCAGGCAGTCGGGCTGTTCGCGCACGATGCGGTCGTAGATCGGCTGGAAGCTGTACCAACCGGCGAGGTGCCCGCCGACCTGGGTCTGGGTCATGGCGGCCATCTCGGGATCGATCAGCACAGGCGTACCCGCGGCCTCGGCGAGCAGCTGCGCCTGGCAGCTGCGCTCCATGGTGATGAACAGCCATGCGGCCTCGTCAACCGAGTGGCCGACGGTGAGGTTGCCGTGATTGCGCAGGATTACGGCCTTCGCATCGCCGAGCGCATGAGCGATGCGCTTGCCCTCTTCGACATCCAACACGACGCCGGTGTAGTCGTCGAACACCTCGTGGTCGCCGTAGAAGATGCAGCTGTCCTGCGTGATCGGATCGAGTTTGCGCCCGAGCGACGACCACGCCTTGCCGTAGACCGAGTGCGAGTGCGCGGCGGCGACGACATCGGGGCGCGCGGCGTGCACTTGCGAGTGGATGGCGAAGGCCGCGGCGTTCACCGCGTACTTCCCCTCGACGACTTGACCGTCGTGGTTGACGAGCAGCAAATCGGACGCCCGGATGTGCCCGAAGTGCATGCCGAACGGGTTGACCCAGAAATGGTCCTCCAGCTCGGGATCCCGTGCGGTGATGTGGCCGGCGACACCCTCGTCGAACCCGCACTTCGAGAACATCCGCAACGCAACCGCGAGGCGCTCCTTGCGATGCTGGCGCTCCTCGGCCGGTGAATTGAACGTGGGGAGCGAGTGCATCGTCGGCCGGAAGAGATCGGTCATGGTGGCAAGTCTACGGCGAGAGCCACTCGATCCACCGGCCGTGCGGGTGGCAGCGCGCCACCGTCTCGACCGAGAAGTGACGCCCTTCGGCAACGGCCACGCTCAAGAGGCTGTGCTCGGCGGTCTTGGGGTCGCGCATCACGGGGACTCCCGGCGCGAGACCGACCCCTTCGCCCGCCACCCAGGCAATCGGCCGGTCGACGGCTAACGCGTTTAGGCGATGCAGGAAACGGAACCTGTCGCTCGGCTTCAGATACGCAATCGCCCAGGTCGTCGTCACCACCGGCAGGATGTCGCTAGCGAGTCCGGCGAGCACGTCCGGAAGCACATCGAGGACGTTCCCGGCGACGAGGCGCACCGGCGAAGCGGTTGCGAGCGCGCACGCGGCACGCAGTCGCTCCCGTCGCTCTGGTTGATCCGGCCAGATGCACGCCTCGAGCCAGCGGGCCTCGTCGGGGTCCTCGACGTCGACGGG
>DATLOH010000123.1:0-19234 GCA_035536375.1 Acidimicrobiales bacterium | reverse complement strand
GTGATCCAGGGTCGCGCGCCGAGCGGCCCGACGATCAAGGTCCGGGGCGCCGCGCCCGGCGCGGTCACGAGAAAGCGGAACGGATGCGGCCGAGTAGGCCAGCCGCGGACGCGTCGTCGACGGGCTCATTGCGCTCCTTGGCGAGCGTTCGCAGAAGCTCCTCCTGTGCCGGCGTGAGCTTCGTAGGAGTCTCTACGACGATGTGGACGTGCAGGTCGCCGCGGCTCCTGCCGCCGACATGAGGCACGCCCCGACCGCGGAGTCGCACGATCGCACCGGTTTGGGTTCCGGGCGCGACCGCTACCTCCTCGCTGCCGTCAAGTGTCTCGAAGTCGACGTGCGTTCCAAGGGCCGCCTGCGTGAACGAAACGCGAAGCTCGGCGTGCAGGTCGACGCCGTCGCGTTCGAACCGATCGTGTGGACGCACCCGCACGTGCAGATATAGATCGCCTGGCTGCCCGCCCCTCGACCCGGCAGCGCCACGGCCACTGCTGCGCAGGGTCTGACCGTGGGCGACGCCCGCCGGCACCGTCACCGCCTCGACGCGCTCCTCGGTGCGCCTACCGTCCCCACGACAGTCGGCGCACGGGCGGTCGACGATCGACCCGTTCCCACCGCAACGGCCGCAAGGGCCGCTCGTGACCATCTGCCCGAGGATGCTTTGGCGGACGCGTCGGACCTCACCGCTGCCGCCACATTCTTCGCAGGTGATCGGCTTCGACCCTTCGGCCGCGCCGGACCCGGCGCACGTGCCGCACGTCACCGGCAAGCGCAGGGTCAACTCGCGTTCGGCACCGAACACCGCTTCCTCGAAGGCAAGATCGAGCACGGCTTCGGCATCCGCGCCGCGGGGTGGGCCACTTGGACCGCGGCGGCCGGCGGTCGCGTCGCCGAAGAACGCCTCGAAGATGTCACCGAGCCCGCCTCCGCCGAAGAACGCGCCGGCATCCGGGCCCGAACCGCGTGCTCCGGCCGCACCGAACGTGTCGTAACGCTGACGGCGCTCCGGGTCGGACAGCGTCTCGTACGCGGCGGTGATCTCCTTGAACCGCTCATGGGCTTCGGCGTCGTCAGGATTCGCGTCCGGATGCAGCTCGCGCGCCAGCTGACGGTAAGCGCGCTTGATCTCGTCCGCCGACGCCTGGCGGCTCACGCCCAACAACGCGTAGAAGTCGTCCATCAGCTCTCCGACAACGACTCGCCGAGGCGCTTGCTCACCGCGGTGACCGCGGCCAGCGCGTGCGGATAGTTCATGCGCGTCGGCCCAAGGACTCCGACGGTGCCCGCCGGTTCGCCGGCGACGGAGAATGGCGCGACGACCACTGCGCACTCCGCCAAAGGCGCCAACCCGTGCTCGGTTCCGATGGCGACTGACTGGCCACGATCGAGGACGTCGCGGAGGAGGCCTACGACGACGTATTGATGCTCCAATACGCCGAGCACGCGGCGGACGGTGTCGACGGCGTCGAACGCATCGGCGACGCGCGCCGCGCCCCCAACGAATACGTGGTCGCCGTCGCCGTTGGCGCGCGCCGCCAGCGCCGCGCCCGCGCACTTGACGACGCTGTCGACCGCGGCGTCACCGGTCGCCGGCACCGAGGCGTCGAATTCGCCCGAGCCGACCATGACGGCCGACATCGCCCGCCCAGCCGCGGCAAGCGTCTCCTCCCCGGCGTCTTCGGGAAGGTCGAAGACCGCTTTGTGGATGGCCTGATTCGACAGGACCACTACGGCCATGCCGGTGTGCGAGCCGACGTCGACGATCTGCACCGACCGCACCGAGGCCTGTTCCGGCGCACCGCCGATGACGACCGCCGCGTAGTTCGTCAGGTGTGCAAGGAGGTGGCTCGTGTCGGCGAGCATCTCCTCTAGCGCGCCGTGCGTGCGGGCAAAGAAGTCGCGCACGCGTTGCTGCTCGGGCCGACCGAGATTCTCACTCGGCGCGAGGGAGTCGACGAAGAACCGGTACCCGAGATCTGTCGGCACGCGCCCAGCGCTCGTATGCGGATGCATGAGGTATCCGTCACGCTCGAGCGCGGCCATGTCGTTGCGGATGGTGGCTGCCGACACGTTGACGCCCGCGTTTCGCACGACGTGCGACGAGCCCACCGGTTGCGCGGTCTCGATGTACTCCTCGACCACGGCGCGGAGCACAGCTGCCTTGCGTTCATCGAGCGGTCCTGCCATTTGGCACTCAAGCCTACTGAGTGCCAGCTCCGGGCAGGTAGCGTGCCCGCATGCGATGGGAGCGGGGTGTCGCGCTCGGCGCGATCGCGCTTGCGTGCGCTCTGGCCGCTTTTGCGGCCGCCGACCGGCGCTCGGGGCCTGGTCCACTCACCGACCTCGACGTGGCCCCCGCCACGACTGCGTTGGTGCCAGCAACGACCGCGTCGGACCCCACCCCTACGACGACAACCACTCTGCCCGCGGTCACGACGACCCGCGGACGGGTGACCACGCCGACAACCGCTCGCCGCACCCCGACTACTCGCCGGCCGGCACCCAGCACGACCGCCTCCACGGTGCCGCGCGTCCCGGGCGGCACCGTCGGCGCGCCCGCACCCACGACGACGTCGCCGCCGCCGACGACCGCCCCCGCCTGATCCGAACGCCGACCCGGTCCGCATTGCGGTGACACCGGAGTGGGCGCCGCCGTTGCTAGCCTCCGGCCGGCCCGTGGAACGTTCCGCTACCCCCGAAGTAAGCCTCGTCGACTACTTGCGCGTCCTCTGGCGGCGCAAGTGGCTCGTCGTCGCGACCGTGGTCGCCGCGCTAGCGGTGTCGCTCTTCTTCTCCAATCGGGCAACGCCGATCTACGCGGCGTCGAGCCGCGTCCTGATCGCGGCATCGGACACGACCGTCTTCTCCTCGACCGGTTACGTCCCACCCGATCCTGCGCAGATCGACACCCAGATCGAGGTCATGCAGTCGCCGCCCATTGCGGCCGCAGTGGCACGCGAGCTGGGGGCGTCCGCTCCGCTCGTAACCGGCGTCAAGGTCGCCGGGGTCGGGACCACGCGCATCCTGCAGATAACCGTGCGCAGTCCCGACCCGAAAATCGCAGCACAGGCGGCAACCCTTTACGCCACGACGTATCGGGACTTCAAACGCACCGAGGCAATCGACGAGTTGGTGACGCTCAGCACGAAGCTCGCGGAGAAGACCGCGCAGGCGAAGAACCAGGTCGACGAACTCGACGCTCAGCTCGCGCGCGCCCAGGCAGGCCGGGCCAGTCCGGCCGAGGTCCAGAGCATCAAGATCCAGCGCGACGCCGCCGCGACCAGCTTCGTGCTCAACCAGCAGAAGACGGATCAGGCTCAGGTCGACGCGTCGGTCCGCAGCGGCGGCGTGCAACTGCTCAACCCGGCCGCCGAGCCCACGACGCCGGTCTCGCCGAAGCCGCTCACCAGCGCGGCCCTCGCCCTTGCGCTCGGCGCGCTGGTCGGTGCCGCTGCGGCGATCGCGCTCGATTTCCTCGACGACTCGTTCAAGCGACCCGACGAGGTCGAGCGGCTGAGTCGCGGGCTTCCGATCCTCGGCTCGATCCCCGCGGTGCTCGACTGGCGGAGTCGCGAGACGCCGCGCCTCGTGACGATCGAGGACCCAGGCGACCCGGTTTCCGAGGCGTACCGCGCGCTGCGCACGAGCGTGCAGTTCATCGGTGTGCGTCAGGAGTTGCGCACGATCCAGGTGTCGAGCCCGGTGGCGTCCGAAGGCAAGACCACGACGCTTGCGAACCTCGCAGTCACGCTCGCCCTGTCGGGTCGCCGGGTCGCGATCGTCGATTGCGACCTGCGCCGCCCCCGACTCCACGAATTCTTCGGTCTGGGCAACGACACCGGCTTCACGTCCGTGCTCCTGGGTGATCAACCGCTCGCCGCCGCGTTGCGGCGCGTATCGCTCCCGGGAGGTGCCGCGCTCGACCTGCTCCCTTCGGGACCGTTGCCGCCCAACCCGGCCGAGCTGCTTGGCACCTCGCGCGTCGCCGAGCTGATCGCGGCCCTGCGCACCGAGAACGACTACGTGCTCATCGACGCGCCGCCTGTCCTTCCCGTTACCGACGCGGTTGTGCTGTCGACGCGGGTCGACGGTCTGCTTCTGGTTGCGACCGCCGGCGTCACCAGCCGCCGGCACTTCAGCCGCGCACTGTCGACGCTTCAGGCGGCGGATGCTCCGCTCCTCGGGATCGTCGTCAACGGCGCGCCCAACGAGAGTGGCTACGGATACGGGTACAGCTCCACATACGCGCAGACCGACAACCGCCGGTCGAGCAGCCGTCGTGACCCACGTCCGGCGAAGGTCGGGTGACCGTTGCTGTCATCACCGGGGCAGCCGGGCTGATCGGATCCGCGGCTGCGGAGCGGTTCGCCGAACGCGGTCTCGACGTCGTTGGGATCGACAACGACATGCGGTCGGTGTTCTTCGGGCCCGAAGCGTCGACGAAGTGGAACCGCGAGCGGCTCGAGGCGACTCTCGGTGCGCGCTACCGCCACCACGACCTCGACGTCCGTGACGCCGATGCGATCGACGCTCTGTTCGCTCAATACGGCACCGCAATCGCAGTAGTGATCCATACCGCTGCGCAGCCGTCACACGACTGGGCGGCGCGAGCCCCAATCGTCGACTTCGAAGTCAACGCCGGTGGCACGCTGCACCTTCTCGAGGCGACTCGGCGTCACGCTCCCGACGCGCCGTTCATTTTCACCTCCACGAACAAGGTGTACGGCGACACACCCAACTCACTGCCCTTGCGCGAGCTCGATACGCGATGGGAGATCGCTGACGACCACACCTACGCCGGCGGTATCCGCGAGGACATGTCGGTGGATCACACGCTGCACAGCCTGTTCGGAGTCTCGAAGACATCGGCCGACCTGATGGTGCAGGAGTACGGGCGGTACTTCGGCATGCGCACGGCCTGCTTCCGCGGCGGAACGCTGACCGGTCCTGCGCACGCGGCGACGGAATTGCACGGATTCCTCGGCTACGTGATGCGCTGCGCGATGACGGGAGTGCCTTACACCGTGTTCGGTTACGGCGGGAAGCAGGTGCGCGACGCGATTCATTCCACCGACGTCGTCGCCGCGTTCGAGTCGTTCTTCGACGCTCCCCGGTCCGCCGAGGTCTACAACCTCGGCGGTGGACGTCACTCGAACTGCTCTGTTCTCGAGGCGATCGCCCTCGCGGAGGAGATCTCCGGTCGTCAGATGAATTGGACGTACGACGACACGAACCGCGTCGGCGACCACATCTGGTGGATCGGCGACAACGCACGATTCGCCGCTCACTATCCGAAGTGGTCGCTCACTTACGACATCGCCGCCATCCTGCGCGAGATCCACGACGCCAACACCGACCGCTGGAAGCCCTAGGCCCACCCCGAACCCGTCACAAGAACGCGGCGCCGGCGCCGCGAATCCGCGACTGGTTCAGCTCTGACACCCCCCCGGGGAATCCCGTTCTGTCGGAGTAGTTTCGCCTGATGGTCAGCAAAAGCCTCTCGATTAACGGACTCGACTTCAATGTCATCGACGAGGGAGAGGGCACGCCTGTCGTGCTGCTCCATGGCTTCCCCGATCGCGGTGAGATGTGGCGTGCGCAGATCGACGCACTGAGCGCTGCCGGGTACCGCGCGATCGCGCCCGACCTGCGCGGCTTCGGCGACAGCGCCGCGCCCGAGGGAGTCGAGCGTTACGGCATGCTCGACCTGCTCGGCGACGTCACCGGGATCATGGACGCGCTGGAGGTGCCGAAGGCCCACGTGGTCGGTCACGACTGGGGCGCCGGCCTCGCGTGGATCGCCGCGACCTTCGCACCGGAGCGGGTCGAGAAGCTCGTTGCGGTGTCGGTCGGGCACCCCACGGCGTTCGGGTCCGCAGGGTTCGAGCAGCGGCAGCGGTCGTGGTACATGCTCGCCTTCCAGTTCGTAGGGATCGCCGAAGAGCTCGTGAGCCGCGAGGACTTCGCCTTCTTCACGCAATGGGGTGAGGACGGCGCATTCGACCGCTGGCGCGCCGACCTGACGCGCCCGGGACGGCTCACGGCCGGGCTGAACTGGTACCGCGCGAACGTGCCGCCCGAGTCGCTCATCCGGCCGCCGATGGAGCTGCCCCCGGTGACCGTGCCCGTCATGGGCGTATGGAGCGATCAGGACGGCGCGCTGGGCGAGGCGCAGATGGCCGGCTCGGCGAAGTACGTCGCCGGCGAGTTCCGCTTCGAGCGCCTCGACGGCGTCTCCCATTGGATCCCCACTTCAGCCGCCGACCGCCTCAACGCCCTCCTGCTCGACTTCCTCGCGTAGACCGTGAGGGAGTGCGGCTACTGCGGGGCGAGGTCGCGGGCGGCTTGCACGGGATCGATCCCGAACGGCAGCACAGCGAGCACCGGGGTGGTCACGCCATTGCCGACGTAGGCGGCGATGCGTTCGCGGCAGTGCTCGGGCGGTCCATGGATGATCAGTTCGTCGACGACGTGGTCGGGGATCGCGGCGGTGGCCGCTTTCCGGTCGCCGGCTTTCCACGCGTCCCACATGCCCTTGAGGTCGTCGCCGCGACCGAGCCACTCGTGGAACTTCGCGTAGACCTCGACGTTCAGGTACGCCGCAATCGCAAACCGCCCCATCCCGCGCACGGCGTCGCTGTCGGTCGACGGGCACACGAAGATGCGGGCGACGACCTCTTTGCCTGCGCCGACCTCAGGCGCAACGCGTTTGACGTCGTCAGACGACAACCAGTTGATGATCGCCCCGTCGGCCTCGCGCCCGGCGAGGCGAAGCATGCCCGGCCGTAGCGCGGCAACGAGGATCGCCGGCGGCTGCGCAACCTTGCGCCCGAGTCGGAAGCCCTTGATCGTGAACGTGTCGTACTCGGCGTCGACCTTCTCGCCCGTTAGTGCGGCCCTGAGGAACCGCACCATGTCGCGCGTCTTCTTGTACGGCTCGTCGAACGGCGTGCTGTTCCATCGTTCGACGATTACGTCCGACGACGTGCCGATGCCGAATGCGGCGCGGCCGGGCGCCGCCTCCGCAAGTGATGCCGCGCTCATCGCCATGAGGCCCGGGCCGCGCGTGTACACCGGGAGGATTGCACTTCCGACGCGCATCGTCGGCGCCCACGCGGCCGCCAGTACCAGGGGCGTCAGCCCGTCGGCGCCGTTCGCTTCGCCCGTCCACACGTCCGTGTAGCCCAGGTCGGCGAGCTCGACGTAGCGGTCGCGGTGATCCGCGAGCGGGATGCCGTCGAACGGAACGGTGATGCCGTAGGCGCCCATCACCGAAGCATTGCACCCGAACCCGTTGCTACCGCCAGACCCGCACCTTCGCCGACTGACTCGCGGTCGCCAGCAGCGTCCCGTCCTCGGCCCAGAGGTGCACCAGCCCGTGTGCGAAGCCGGCGGCCACTGCGTGGATGCGGATGTCGAGCAGCACCCACTCGGTCGGCACGAGACGGGCGACGCGCAGCGTGTTGTCGAGACTGTTGCCGCCGGCGCGCAGCCCGGTCGCCTGCGACACCCCGAACGGCACGAAGTCACCGAACACCCCGAGCGTGGCGGCCGACATCTCCAGCAGGTCGGGCATGCGCGCCCACAGCGCGCAGCGACCGTCCTCGCTCGGCGTTCCGTCGAGCTCGCGCGGCCGGCGACCGGCGGCGATTCGCACGTCGAGGCGAGACGAGATGGTGCCGCTGATGTCGTTGTTGAACTCGCGCTGCGGGCTCGTCGACGGCGGACGAACGTCGGGCTTGGACGCCCACTCACCGCCGAGTTCCATCGGGCGCGAGCCGAGCGCGGCATTGACCGTGATGATCTCAGCGCCACCGGCGCGCGCCACGACGCGCGCCTGCGTCGTCGACTTGCCTTCCACCGCCAACACGACCTCGAGATCCAGCACCCCCGGCGGCCGGGCGAAGCTCAAGTACTGCGCGGTGGCCCAGACGAGCGGACGCCCGCTGGCAATCTCGAGCGCGGCGACAGCCGCGCCGAGCCCCGCCCCGCCGAAGAGAAAGTTGCCGCCGGTACAGATGCCAGGTGCCACCGGGAGCCGAAAACGCAACGGATCGTCCGTCCGCACCAGCCCGAGGAACTCCGTCGCGTCCACGGCGTCAACGTAGAGGGTCGCTGCGTGCGCCAAGCCAGGCTGAGCGCACCCGGTTAGGTTCCGGGCATGGCTGACTCCCCCTGGCTCGGTGACGCATGCGGTCTCGTGGACGCGTTCCGAGCACGCGAGCTCTCCCCCGCCGAAGCACTCGACGCCGTGCTCAGCGCCATCGAACGGAGCGATCTCAACGCGTTCTCCTTCGTCGACGCCGACGCAGCGCGAGCGGCCGCGGCCACGGCAGACGTCAACACGCCGTTCGGCGGCGTGCCGATCGGCGTAAAGGAGCTCGACCGCGTGGCCGGTTGGCCTGCTACTGAGGCGAGCGTTGCGCTGAAGGACAACATCAGCGACTACACGTCGACTCACGTGCAGCGACTGATCGACGCAGGCGCAGTGACCGTCGGCCTCACCACCGCCAGCGAGTTCGGCGGCGTCAACCTCACGCGGACGCGCCTCAACGGCATCACCCGCAACCCGTGGGACGCAACACGCACGCCCGGCGGGTCGTCGGGAGGCTCCGCGGCTGCTGTTGCCGGCGGACTCGTGCCGGTGGCAACGGCGGGTGACGGCGGAGGGTCGATCCGCATACCGGCCGCGTTCTGCGGTCTGGTCGGCCTCAAGAACACGTACGGGCGCATCCCGAAGGGCCCGAAGATGCTGGTCCAGCCGCTCACCGCGGTCGTCGGGTGCGTGTCACGATCGATTCGCGACACCGCCCGCTGGCTCGACGTCGCCAACGGCTTCGACCCGCGTGACCCGTACAGCCTCCCGCGGGTCGACGGATGGGAACTCGGGCTTGGCACGCACGTGCTGGCCGGCAAGCGCGTCGCGATCATCCCCGACATGGGCAACGCGTATGTCCACCCTGACGTCGAAGTCATGGTGCGCGCCGCAGCCGAGGAGCTCGTCAAGCATGCGGGCCTCACGCTGGTCGACGTCAACCTGACCCTGCCCGAGGGCAGCGTCGCGTGGGCGATGGCCGGGCTCGTCGGCGTCCTCGTGGAGCTCGAGGGGCGCTGGCCCGATGCCGCCGGCGAACTCACTCCTGAGATCGCCTTCGGGATGAAGCTGGCAACCGAGTACTACAACCTCGATCAGGCCGCCGCCGTCGAGACGTACCGGACAGTCGTCAACGAGAAGTTCGCCGATCTGTTCGAGCAGGTTGATTTCGTGTTGTCGGCGACGAACCCGGACGTCGCCTTCGACGCTTCCGGTCCGTTGCCGACAATGGTCGGCGACCGCCAGGTTGGTCTCGGCAACAACGGCGCGCTGACGATCCCGGCGAACATTTGCGGGAACCCGTCGTTGAGCGTCCCCATCGGCACGATCGACGGCCGCCCGATCGGCATGCAGATCATGGGACCGCACCACCGCGAGGGCGAACTGCTCGACCTCGGCTTGGTCGTCGAGCGCGAGCGACCGTGGCCCCTCGTCGCCCCGGGCTCGCCGCTCTAGCCGAGGACGTTCGCCGAGTCGCGCAGGTTTCATCGCCCCAGGCAGACGGAAACCTGCGCGATTGCGGACGTTCGGCCTAGCGTTGCGGCGTGGGCCTCTTCGCCTGGTTTGTCACCGGATTCATCGCCGCCGCAATCGCGACGCGCATCACTGGCAACCGTCAGTACGGGTGTCTAGCCAAGGTCGTGGTCGGCGTGATCGGTGGGCTCATCGGCGGCGCGCTCGCGAGCGCCGCCACCGGAGAGGGCATCGACGGTTTCAGCATCCGAACGGTCCTAATCGCTGCAGTCGGCGCCACGATCTTCCTCGCCGTCCTCAACGCCATAGCCACCGGCCGCGCTCGACGCCAGTCCTAGCGGTAAGCCCTGGCTTGGAGCTCGAACAGCTCCGCGTAGAGACCGCCTTTGGCGACGAGCTCCTCGTGGCTGCCAACCTCGGTGACGCGTGATCCGTCGACGACCACGATCAGGTCCGCCATGCGCACGGTCGAGAACCGGTGCGAGACCAGGACCGTGATCGCTCCGCGGGCCTGCGCAGATCGACGCGCCGCGCCCGCGTAACGCTCGAACAGCGCGTGCTCGGTTTCGGCGTCGAGCGCCGCGGTGGGCTCGTCGAGAACCAGGAGCACTGGCTCGGCGCGCATCATCGCCCGACCCAGCGCGAGCTTCTGCCACTGTCCGCCCGACAGCTCCATGCCGTCGACAAAGGACTTGCCGAGCTGCGCATCCATGCCTCCGGGCAGCGACTCGATGACACCGTCGGCCGACGCTCGGTCGAGAGCCGCAAGCACCTCCTCGACGTCGTCGACTTTCGAGAGCAGGCCGACGCCGACCGTCTCGCGGGCGATCAGCTCGAACTTGGCGAAGTCCTGGAACCCGGCCGACAGTCGCTCGCGCCACTCCCACGGGTCGATCCTGCGGAGGTCGACGTCGTCGACTCGGATCACGCCTTCGGTCGGGTCGTAGAAGCGGCACAACAGCTTCACGAGCGTGGACTTGCCCGCTCCGTTGTCGCCGACCACGGCGACCGTTGCGCCCGCCGGGATGTGCAGGGTCACATCTGTCAGCACATCGATCTCGGTGGCCGGATAGCGGAAGCGCACGTTCTCGAGGTCGACGCCCTTCACGAGTCGGTCGGGTGCCGGCGCGGGATCGTCGTGCGCGGTCGTCGCGTCCTCCGTGTAATCCACGAGCCAGAGGTAGCGGGTGACGGTCTTGAGCGAGGACATGAGCCACGTCGCCATGAACACCACCCCGCTGACCTGACTGTTGACCTGGCCGGCGAGCGTCAACGCCAGCACGACGTCGCCGGGGCTGGCATCGCCGCTCACGGCGCGTTGAGCGACGAGCGCAAGCGCACCGACGAAGCCGAGGCCGAACACCGACCAGCCGCAGACACTCAACAGCGCCGCGCGCCGCGCGGTCTGGTCCTGCACCATGTCGATGTCGTGCCACAGCGAGCGGTGACGTTGTACGAGCACCGGGCCGAGGCCGAACAAACGCAGCTCCTTTGCCGGCGCGGCGGTGGTCGTCAGCTCGAGCAGGTGACGCGTGATGCGCATTGGCTCGGCCACCGCTTCCATCGTGCGTTGCCTGCGCCGCTCAGCCGTCGCCGCGGTCAGGAGCGACGGGATCCCGAAGAGCGGGAGCAACACGAGCGCCGGATGCAGCGCGGCGAGCAACGCGAGGGTTCCGCCAACCCGGGCGAGCATGCCGATGTTCATGACGACTGCCTGCACGGACGAGCTCAGCTGATCGCGCTGGGTTCGGAGCAACTCGATCTCGTCGAGATAGTCGGCGCGTTCGTGGTGCTCGAGGCCGGGTACCGCGAGCGTGAGCTCCATCACGCGCCGGTCCATCAGCTCGCCGACCTTCTCGCGCAGCGTCATGTTGAGGTGGAACCCGGTCCACCCGGCGAGCACGGAGATGAACGCCCCGAAGCCCAACAACGCGGCGGCGGTCAGCGCCTTGTCCGAGTCCGCGGCGACCACCGCGTTCGTCAGGTCACGCAGCCACCAGGCCGAGAACGTCTGCGCCAGCGGCTCGACCACCGACATGCCCAGGTTGATGCTGGCGCGGCGGGCGTCTGCCTGAAATCCGGCCGTGAACAGCACCCAGAACGACCGCAGCGGGGTCGGCATGCGACGCTTTTTCGGCCGCGGCGGGGCGACTTCCGCTTCCTTCGTCTGGCTAGACATCGGCGGGCTCCAATAGCTCGTCGCTCTCGAAATCCGGTGGGGGCCCGTCGGTGAACCGCGCCGCCTGGAGCCGGAACATGCGGGCGTAACGCCCACCAGCGGCAAGAAGCTCCTCGTGGGTCCCGTCCTCGGCCACTTGCCCGTCGGCGAGCACCACGATGCGGTCGGCGCGGCGCACGGTGGAAAAGCGGTGGGAGATGACAATCGTCGTCAGGCCGCGCGTGAGCTCGAGGAAGCGGTCGTACACCTCGGCCTCGGCGCGCACATCCAGAGAGGCGGTCGGCTCGTCGAGAATCAGGACGCCCGCGCCGGCCTCGACGGCGAACATCGCCCGCGCCAGCGCAATGCGCTGCCACTGCCCACCGGACAGATCGGTTCCGTTCTTGTACTGCCGCGACAAGACCGTGTCCCAGCCCTCGGCGAGCCCGTCAATCAGATCGAGCGCACCGGCGCGCTCCGCGGCGCGGCGCAACGCGTCGCGATCGTCCGCCCGCTCTGGCGCCCCGTAGGCGATGTTCTCCGCCGCGGTGATCTGGTAGCGCGTGAAGTCCTGAAAGATCGCACTGATGCGGCGCTGCCAGCCGGAGGGATCGAGATCGGTGAGCTGGACGCCGTCGACCGTGATCCGGCCGCCCGTCGGGTCGTACAGCCGCGCGAGCAGCTTCACGAGCGTCGTCTTGCCGGCACCGTTGTCCCCCACGATCGCCAGCGACTTGCCCGCCGGTATTACGAGATCGAGCCCGTTAAACAGTTCTTCGCGCCCTGGATAGCCGAAGCTCACACGTTCCAGCCGGATCGCATCCGCAGGCATCGCCGACGACGGTTGTGCGCCGCCGGGTGCAACCGGAGGCGCGGCCGTGAGCGCTTCGAGCTCCTCGACCGCGGTGATCGACGGTGCGCCCCAGTGGATGTTCAGGTCGTGGTCGCCGAGGTTGGCGAACGCCCCGAGCCCGCCGAACGCGCCGACGTAGACGACCATCCGGCCGAGGCTGATCTCGCCATTGATTGCGGCGAGGGCGATCATCGCCATGCCACCGAACTCGATGGCAAAGAACACCGCCGGCGCGAAAACCGCGGTCTTCCACGCACCTTTTCGCTCAGCCCATAGCTCGGTCATCGCGTCCGTCCAGCTCGAGCGGAAGCGAGCGACCACCCACCGCCCCATGTCGAACACGCGCGTTTCCTTGGAAGCCGCCGGTGTGAGCGCGACGTCGCGGTAGTACGCGGAGCGACGCAGCGTTTCGGCCCGACCGGTGATCGCCTGCACACCGCGGTGGAACTCAGCGCGAAATCGTCGGATCACGAGCAGGTACGCGGCCGCAACCACGATGGGCAGCCACCACCTGAATCCGAGGAGCAGCACACCCGCGGCGATCCCGTTGCCGTAGTTGGACGCAAGGGTGGCGACGCCGCCGACGACGCCTCGGGGAGTGACGTTGGCAGTGCCCACGGCCTGCGCCAGCGCGACTTTGTCGAGTGTCGCCGGGTCCTCCAGATGCGCTATGCCCGGCGGCAGCGCCGATGCGGCCATGACCCGTGCGCGGAGGTGTCCGTTGAGGCGCCGCCCAAGCGCGTCAGTGGTGAGACCGACGAGCGGGCCGATCAACTGCTGCGCGACGAACGCGATCCCGAGCACGATCAACGCGCGGCGCACGTCGTTCGCCGCCTCGGAGCCGGCACCGTTCCGCGCCGCCTCGGGAACTGCGCCGACGAGGGCGCCGGTCGCGATGCGGAACGCGTTCGGCAGGAGGATGCCCGCCAGAAGCACCACGACGGCCGCGACGGTGAGCTTCGTGCTCGCACCCGGGAGCATCTTGAGCATGTGCCACACCGCGGGCCACGGGGAGGAGTCCTTCTTGGCGGCGTCCTGAGACTGAGATGAGCTCACCGGCCGCTCTCCTCGTCTCCGGCGGGCGAGTAGAGGGCGAACAGCAACACGTGGCGCACGGCGTCGTCGGCCCGATCGTCGGAGCCGGTGCCGTACTCCTCGAGGAGTTCACTCAGCTTCTTCTCGAACCCAGCGCGCTCGTCGGGGCGCAGGAACAGCTGCATGCGCCCGACGGCGGTCGGCGGACGCCCGGCTTCGTCGAGCCGCAAGGCCTGTTCGAGCTCGGCGCCGACGACCGAAAGGATCGTGTCGGTCATCGCCTGGCGTAGTTCCGCGGGCATGGCCAGGTTGTCGTCGACGGCGATGTGGCGGGCGACGAGCCCGTAGGTGCGCTCGACAATCCCCGACACCATGCGGCTTGCAGTGACGCGCACGAGCCCGTGCTCTTCGAGCAAGTTGACGTGGTAGTAGAGCCGATTGGGCTTGACGCCGAGCGCTTTGGCCAGCGTCTTGACCGTGGCCGGCCTCACGCCGAGGATCTCGATGAGCCGCAGCCGCAGCGGATCGGACAACACGCGCAGCGTGGCGAGGTCGTCGATGACCTTGTAGTCGGGCAGCGCAACGTCCTCGCCAGTGCCGGCGATATCGGGCACATCGGGCGGCGAGTTGGTAGCGGCATTCGCACCGTTCAGCGTGTCCGGAGCGTTCAAGGCTTCCCCCATGTTTGAGCTTTTTACACTATTCACAAGATGATGACAAGTAAATCCTTATTGACAGATTGATAACACTCACTTACAACTCTGTCCATGACTGAGACAGCTCGCAGAGAGATTCTCGAAGCGGTGGCCGCGGGCCGCCTTTCCCCCACCGACGCCGCCGACAGGTTGAGCGCGCTCGACAAGGACGACGCCGGGTCGGGTCTCCCGCCGGTAGACCGCACGGAGACCGCCGACGCGCAGACCGAAGAAACCGTGACCACCCGGGTAGCGGTCACCGACGAACCCCCGGGGCCGCAGCGCAAGCTCGTGCGAATCAAGGTCGAAGGGACGTTCCGTGCCATCGAGATCGTCGGCGACGACGACGTGCTCGAGGCCGTCGCCGATGGAGACCACCGCTCGCGCCGCGAGGGCGACATGCTGGTGATCGACGGCGAGGCGCAAACCGACGAAGAGGGCGGCGACCACGACATCGGCGACTGGTTCCAGACCGCCGGCCGCCGGCACGTCCGGCGGATCCGCGTCGGCGGCCGGGGCGCGGCCGCAGGCGTTTACCGCCCGCGCCCGCTGCGGGTGCGGATGAACCCCGACCTCGCGCTCGATGCCCGCGTCGAGGCCGGGCCGCTCGTCATCAAGCGCGTTCGTGGACCGGTCACGGCGCGGGTCGCCGCCGGCCCGCTGACGATCACCGGGTTCGAGTCCCCTATCGATCTGAAAGTGTCCGCCGGGAAGGTCACCGCCACTGGCCGCGTCGACCGCGGCGAGAGCCACATCGACTGCGATGCGGGCAAGGTCCGGTTGCATCTCGACAAGGGCTCCCACGCTCGCGTGCGCGCGCAGGCGACGCTCGGGAAGGTCGGGCTGGGTGAGCACCAAACCGAGTTCAAGCGCGTGAAGAAGGAGCTGCGCGACCTCGGTGAGCTCGCGAACCTGCACGATCTCGGCGACCGGTTGTCCGAGCTCTTGTCCGGCGCCTTCTCCGATACTCACGAGGTGACGGTCGGGCGCGGCACAGGATCGATCGACATCCAGGTGTCGATGGGCGCGGCAGACATCAGCTTCGACGACGACATCCGGTAAGAGGCGTCCGGTAAGAATTGGCTATGCCGACTCACCGTCACGCACCGCGCGATTGCCCGGTCTGCGGTGATCACCTCGAGTTGACTCGTCTGTCCTGCGACGGGTGCGGAACAGAGCTCTCCGGCGTCTTCAGCGCCTGCGAGTTCTGCGCGCTCGGCGAGGAGGACCGGTCAATGCTGCGGGTGTTCCTCGCTTCGCGGGGCAACATGAAGGACCTCGAACGACACCTCGGCGTGAGCTACCCGACGGCGCGGGCGCGCTACGACGGCCTGTTGACCCGCCTCGGGCTCAACCCTGCAGACGCCGCCGCCGACCCCACCGTCGAGCTGCTCGAAGCCCTCGCCCGCGGCGAGGTCGACGTCGAGGAAGCCTCACACCGCCTCCCATAAGCCCTCGGCTCGCAAGCAGAGCTTGCTCGCCGAACGAAAGGCGATGCGGCCTCCGGCCGCGAGGGGCTCGGACCGGCAAAGCCGGATCCTCGCTTGTAAGAGCGCCACACCCTCCGGGCACAATTGGCGCGGTGCCTGCCCGCCGCACGATTGCTGTCGTTCTCGCGTTCATTGCGCTGGCGGGGTGTGGGCGGACGGCGGCGGCGCCGCAGATGGGGCCGGGCGAAGGCGTGGTCACGAAGCACGTCGACGGCGACACCCTCCACGTCACCATCGCCAATCGCGACGAAACCGTGCGTTTCATCGGCATCGACACCCCGGAGACCCACGGCCGCGGCGGGCTTCGTGAGTGCTTCGGCAAGGAGGCTTCGGCCCGCACCGCCAAGCTCCTGCCGCTCGGCACGCGCGTCCGCCTCGTTCGCGACGTCGAGGCCCGCGACCGCTACCGACGGCTGCTCGCATACGTGTACCGCGCGGCCGACGACCTGTTTGTGAACCTCGAGCTGGCTCGGCAGGGCTACGCGGCCGTGCTCACCTACCCGCCCAACGTCGCGCACACTGCTGAGTTCGTCGCCGCCGCCGCGGAAGCGCGCGCGCAAAACCGCGGGTTGTGGCAGCGCTGCGGGGATGCCGACGTACCGATCACGTAGCGTTCTCTCCGTGACGTCCGTCGCCGAGCGGCTCGGCCTGCCCGCGGCGACACCGCTCGTCATCGTGACCGCCGACGGTCTCGGTTGGGCGCATGCCGCAAACATCGGCGCTGAACGCGCCATGAGCGACGGCGCAGCCAGCGCCGCGGGGCTGATGGTTCCCGCACCGTGGGCAAGGGCGGCGTCGGCCCGCCACCGTGGCGCTGACGTCGGCGTCATGCTCACCGTGAACGCCGAGCACGACCTGTACCGGTGGGGGCCGATAACGCACGCACCGTCGCTGCTCGATGGCGACGGGGGCTTCCCCCGCACCGCCGAGGACGTCTGGGATCACGCCGACATCGACGAGGTCCGGCGCGAGTGCCGCGCCCAGGTCGAACGGGCGATCCTGTGGGGCTTCGACGTGACGCATCTTTCGGCCCACCTCGACACGCTCATGCTGCGCCCGGAGTTCTTCGACGTCGTGCTCGAGCTGGCGGTCGACTACGGCTTGCCGATGCGGCTCCCCACGGGCGGAAGCGAAGACTCAGCCGGATTTCCCTTCCGCCGCCTCGCGCTCGACGAGGGCGTCAGTATCCCGGACGTCGTGGTTTCCAGCCGCACATCGCTTCGCGGGCAGCTCGAGCGCGTCGTCTTCGAACTGGGGCCGGGGGTCACCGAGATCGTCGTGCGGCCGGCAATAGACACTGCCGAGCTACGCGCTCAGAGCACGGACTGGGCCGACCGCGTCGACGATCTCGACTCGATCTGCGATCCGCAGTTCGCCCGACTCCTCGAGCGCGCCGGTGCGCACCAGATTGGCTGGCGCGCACTGCGCGAGCTGCAACGGCGCTCCTAGAGCCTGGGCCCTATGCCCGCCCGACCAGCTCGCCGACCACGAGCGGGCGGCTAGTCGGCGCCACCGAGCCACCGGGGCGCTCGACCGAGATCGCCAGTGCGGTGAACGGAGTGTCAGCGGAGAAGGCGACGACCCGCGGCGACGATCCGAGCACACCGAGCGAGATCGGCTTCGCGGTGCCGTCGGGCATGCCCCACAGTTGGTACACCCGACCTTCTTCGAGCGGGGCCAGATCGTTGCGGATGAGGTAACCCCGGCCATCGGGAAGGACCACGGCACTCGCCGTTTGCGTCCCGTCCACGGAACGCAGACGGGCCTTCCTCGCCAGCGGGTCCGCAGAGGCTGCCAGCGCAACCCGCTCGAGGTTCGCCTGTTGGGCAACACCGTCGTTGATGTCGTTGATGCGATCGTTTTGGCGGATCACGATGGACGCCGCGGGGATCGCGACGAGCAATGCCGCCGCCGCCGCCATCACACCCGTCGTCCACCTGCGCTGCGGCTTGGCCGCCGGCGGCCGCATCGTAAGAATGGGCGACACCGCTGGCGGCGCCTCGTCGAGCTGCTCGACCAGTCACTCCCAGAGTCCGCTTGGCGCCGCGACGCCTCCGTGGGCGAGCAGCGCCGCCGTCTCGCGAAAGCTCTCGACCTCGGCCCGGCACCGCGGGCAGTCCCGGAGGTGCAGCTCCATGATCTCGAACTCGTCGTCCTCGAGCGCGTCGAGCGCGTACGCGCCTGTGAGCTCGACCAGCTCGTCGTGCTTGCGAGTGTTCACCATGTCAAGCCTCCGCCCCCACTACGCCTGCTGCCTGCATTTCAGATCTGAGTCGCCGCAACCCGCTTCTGATCCGGCTCTTCACCGTGCCCTCTGGCTGTTCGAGCATCACCGCAACTGTGCGGTAACTGTGACCGCCGAAGTACGCAAGCTCGATTGCATCGCGCTCCTCCGACGGCAGCACGTGCAACGCCGACCGCACCTGCTCCGCCATCGCCAGGTCCCACACCTCGCGCTCGAGGTCGTAGCCGGCGGTGGCGGTACGCGCCGAGTCGGTCGATTCGCGCCGTCGACGGGACGTCTCGGAGCGGACCGAATCGACTGCGCGGCTGTGCGCTTGCGTCAACAGGAACGAGCGCAGCGTCCCGCGGTCGGAGTCGAACCGATCGGGGTTCTCCCACAGACGCAGCAAGACCTCTTGGACCACTTCCTCGGCGATCGCCGCGTCCGCGGTCACCCGGCGGGCCAAGGCGAACACCGATCCGGCGTGGCGACGGTAGACCTCCGCGAGCGCGTCCTGGCGGTACCGCGCGATCCCGACCACGAGCGATGCGTCGCTGGCGTCGCGCAAATTCGCTCGTGTCGGTTCCATTACGTCATGCTTCGTTGCCGCACGTGCCGGCGGATGAGGGAAGGGTCCCTGTCATCCATGGCCACAAATGCCACCGTATTCCAATCATGAAACCGACAACCCTTGCTCGCCGCCTGTTCGCTGCTCTAGCGCTCGGCATCGTGGCCCTTTCTGCCGCGTGCGGTGGGGACGACGGACCCTCCGCAGATCAGGCCGGCGGCGCCGCCAAGACCACCGACGCGTCCGCCGACAAGAACGGCAGCGGGATGCCCGCCCCGACCGGCGGTGGGGACGCGAAGGCGACGTCGAGCATCAACGTCAAGGACTTCCAGTTCGACCCGAAGGTCGCAACGGTGAAGGCCGGGGAACCGGTCACATGGACGAACGTCGACAACTTCGACCACTCCGTGTTCGACACGGGAGGCGCGTTCAAGGGCGAGAACTTCGGCAAGGACAAGACCTTTTCGCACACGTACGACAAGCCGGGGACGTACCCGTACTTCTGCGGCGTCCACAATTCGATGACCGGCACGATCAACGTCACTTAAAGGAAAACCCGACATCATGGAGATCAGCGAGAGCACCGTGCGCGCCCTGGTGCGCGAGGCCGACGAGCAACACCGCGACGGCATGGCGACGATCC
>DATLOH010000122.1:0-20471 GCA_035536375.1 Acidimicrobiales bacterium | reverse complement strand
CCTGGCGCGCGATTGGGTCGCAGGTTCGGTAGGGCGCGGGTCAGGCCTCGCCTAGGTAGAGGAACCCGTAAGCCTCGTCGCGGAACATGACGCCTGCGTCGCGCAGCGCCACGCCCCAGTCGCCGCGCACGGCAGGGTTGCTCTCCTCCATGCCGTGATCGGCCACCAGCACGAAGGCGGTGTTGCCCCACGCGCCCGACGCTTCAATCGCATCCAGCACAGAGCCGAGACGGCTATCGGTGTCGACTACAGAGGCGTGGGCCATCTCGGAGTGCGGGCCGCCTTCGTGAAAGGCGGCGTCGGTGAGCGTGAAGTTGGCCCACGTGAAACGCGGCAGCTCGCCGAGCTCGCCGCGCCAGGCGGCGATCGCCGCCTCCATACCGAGGTGGTCGACTTTCGATGACCACCGGTAGTCCTTCGACGGTCGCACGAATCGCTCGGTCGCGAACGGCAGAGTCTCGGGCAGCGCGGCCCGGCCTGCCGTTCCAGCGCGCAGAGCGTCGAATGTCGACCAGCCCGCGCCGCGGTCGCACGGTTCGTTGCACGACACCGTCAGGGCTCCTCCCGCACCCAGTACCTCGTGCAACGTCAACGCGTCAAAACGCAGCCACTGCATCGAGTTCGCCCACGTCGCCGGACTGTTCGTGATGACCTGCCGACCGAGCGCGCGGTCGTACCACGCGTTGTGCAGGATCCCGTGGTGGCCCGGGTGGCGGCCGGTGAGTATCGCGGTGTGATTGGCGAGTGTCACCGTCGGCAACGACGCCATGGCGCCGAAGCGATAGGCGGTTCCGGCGTCGATGAGGCGGGCGACGTTCGGGGCGTCTCCTCGCGCAGCCGCGTCGTAGAGCACGTTCGGGTTTGCTCCGTCGAAGAGGAAGCCGACAACGTGCGTCGGGCGCGTGCTGTCGTCGAGCACGTCGTCGAGCACCCGCCCGTCGGCGCCAGGGATCGACTCCCCAAGGAGCGCCGCAACGGTCGGCGCGACGTCGATGAGCCGCGCACCGCGGTCGACCATGCCCTGCGCGTTGACCCCGCGGCCGGCGATGACAAAAGGAGCACGCGCCTGCACGACATCGAGGCTGCCGTGCTCACCGCGGTGACCGCCTTGGTCCTCCCAGTTGTGCGCGGCCGCATGCACGACACACAGATCGGGAGCCGACGGATGGTCGAAAAGTTGGGCGACGGTGTCGAAGGCAAACGGATAACTGTTGGTCGCGCGTGACGGGAAGAGATGCGAGCGTTCGTCCTCGACGGTCGAGAACCGGTCGATTGACTGATCGGCGAGCGGGTCGCGTCCGTGGACGGCGTCGACCACGTACGTCGGGTCCTCACCGGCCTCTCCGTGGCGACTGAACGACACAGTGCCGTCGACGGCCATGGCCTCGTAACGACCAGGTTGCGGGCTGCGCAACACGAGCTCCACAATCGGTTCCAGCTCGTCGGAGAGCAGGACGTCCAGGGCGTTCTGGAGTTCGGTGTCGGCCCGCGTGATCGTCATTCGAGCGACCGTACCGGACCCAATTCCGGCGATGACGTGCGTTTTCGTCAACTTGTCTGTAACACTGGTGGCGCTTATGAGGCGGCTAACCACTTCCCAACTCGTTGCTGCCGCGCTCGCGATCGCGGTTTCGACCGCCGCGTGTGCGAACGGCGACAACCCGCGCACGATTGCTACAGACTCGTCGACCTCCTCCACGAGCACGTCGACGACGTCTACGAGCACGACGACGACCACCGTTGCGCCCATCGTCGCCCCAGCCGGGCTCGGCGCCGGGGCCCGAGGGGCGGAGGTAACCGAGCTGGAGCGCCAGCTCGACGCGCAGCGCTACGACGTCGGCAAGATCGACGGCGTCTTCGACGCCACGACCGGCCACGCGGTGATGGCCTTCCAGAAGGTGCACGGACTGAAGCGCACGAGCCGAGCAACGCCGGACGTGCTCGATTTGGTCGGCAAGGTCGGTGCGCCGGGACCGCTGCTCGCCTCGGGTGGTGCGAACCGGGTCGAAGTCGACCTGAAGCGCCAGGTGCTCATGCTCTACAAGGGCGGATCGCTTTTCCGGACGCTGAACGTCTCGACGGGCAGCGGCAAGCGCTACTGCGTCGACGGCCAGTGCGCGACCGCGGTTACGCCCGGTGGTTCCTACAAGGTGTTCTTCCGCCGCAACGGTCTGCGGGTGAGCCGGCTCGGCAAACTGTGGAACCCGCTGTATTTCAACGGCGGCATCGCCATCCACGGCGCGCCGTCTGTCCCCGGTTACCCGGCGTCGCACGGCTGCGTGCGCATCCCCATGTCTTCCTCGACGTGGTTCCCCAGCCAGGTGCCGAACGGGACGCCTGTCTATGTCATCGGGGGCTCGAAGGCAGCCGTGCCGTTCAACGAGAAGGCGCCGGACGGAACGCCGCCCGCGCAGGCTCCGCCGTCGACTACGACCTCGGCACCGCCGAAGGCCACGACGACCTCGACCACCGGGATGGTCCCGGCAACGTCGACGACGACGCCGGCAACCACGACGACGACGCCCTAACCCCCTTTCAAGTGTCGGTGCGACGTCGCGAAACGCTGACGTGTCGGTGCGACGTGGCGTAAGGCGCGATATGACACCGACACGTCGCGGGTTTCGCGGCGGTCAGGCGAGGGGGTCGGCGAAGGGGTCCGGCGCGCTTTCGTGAGCTGCGCCGGGCAGCTTGTCCTCGGCGTACGCCGCGTAGCCCGTGTCTTCGAGGTCGGCGGCGAGCTCGGGACCTCCGGTGGCGGCGATCCGGCCCCGCGACAACACGTGTACGACGTCGGGCCGCAGCTCGTGGAGCAGCCGGCTGTAGTGCGTGATCGCGAGAACGCCGAGTCCGTCTTCGTGCGTCGCCGCTTCGATGCGACGGGCGACATCGCGCAGCGCATCGACGTCGAGGCCTGAGTCGAGTTCATCGAGGACGGCGATTTTCGGCTTCAACACGCTGAGCTGGAGGGTCTCGTTGCGCTTTCTCTCACCGCCGCTGAGGTCGACGTTGAGCGGCCGATCGAGGAAGCGCGCGTCGAACCCGATGCGCTCCGCCTCCTTCTCCAGCAGCGCAGGAACCTCGCCGACGTCACGCCCGGCGGCGCGAAACGCCTCGATCAGCGTGTCCGTGAGGCTCACACCGGGTACCTCGATCGGGTACTGCATCGCCAGATACAACCCGCGTTGGGCTCGCTCCCACGGCGGGAGGGAAAGCAGGTCCTCTCCGTCGAGCGTGACGGCGCCGCCGGTCACCTCGTAGCCCGGGCGTCCGGCGACCACATGACTGAGCGTGCTCTTCCCGGACCCGTTCGGGCCCATCACCGCGTGGACCTCGCCGCTCTTCACTTCGAGATCGATGCCGCGCAAGATTTCGCGACCGGCGACTCGGGCACAGAGGCCGTCGATCTTCAGCACTGACGTCATGACAGCGTCACCCACACTTCGTCACCGTCTATGCGGGTCGGGTACGCGTTCACCGGCTTGGTCGCGGGGAGACACGAAGGCTCACCGGTGAGGAGACTGAACGCCGAGCCATGCTGCGGGCACTCGAGTTCGAGCTCCTTCTCGTAGAAGTCGCCCTCGGATAACGAGTAGTCGGCGTGGCTGCAGCGGTCGTCGATCGCGTAGACGCGCTCACCCATGCGTACAACCGCAAGGACACGCCCGTCAACCTCGATCCGCTCGGGCGACGCCTCAGCCAGCGCGCTCAGCTTGGTGAGCATGACGTCGCTCATGACGTCCTCTGATCGAGTTTCGTGGCGACTGCGAGGCGAAGGAGATCGCGCAGCTCCTTCACCGGCATGCGGTCGATGACATCGTCGAAGAACCCGAGCACGATCAAGCGCTCGGCCACGTCCGTCGGCACGCCGCGCGCTTCGAGGTAGTACAGCTGGTCCTCGTCGACTGGGCCGACCGCCGACGCGTGGCTGCACTTGACGTCGTTCTCCTCGATCTCCAGGTTGGGCACGGAGTCCGCGTGGGCGCCGTCGCCGAGCACCAGGTTGCGGTTCGTCTGGAATGCTGCGGTGCCCACCGCTCCGTGCCGGATCCGGATCAGGCCCGAGTACACCGAGCGCGCGGTGTCGGTGACCGCACCCTTGAACAGCAACTCGCTAGTGGTGCGTGGCGCGTGGTGGTCCTGGAGGGTGCGGAAGTCGTGGATCTGATCCGCCCCGCCGAAGTAGGCGGCGAGGAGATCGGCTCGACCGTTCTGCCCGACGACCTTCGAATCTGTGCGGATGCGGGCGTACGCGCCGCCGAGCGCGACCGTTGCCGCCACGACGCGCGCGTCCTGCTCGATGCGCGCGCCGGTCATGCCGATCTGCCACACGCGAGGCCCGTGATCCTGGATCGATTGATGCCGCAGCGTCGCGTTCGCCGCCGCATGAAGCTCGACGACGGGGGCAACCAGCGCTTCGACGTCGGGCGACGTCGTGATGTCGAGCACGGTGAGCTCAGACGACTGTGCCGCTTCGACGAGCAGACGCGGGAAGGTCATCGAGCCGGTGACCGTCACTTCGTGCACGACCACGATCGGTTGCTCCACCACGACGTTGCGCGGGACTCGTACGACGATCGGTGCGGATGCCAACGCGTCGTTGCGCAAAGTGAACGCATCGGCCTCACCGATCGAGGCCCCGAGGAACTCCGGCGACACGGCCTCGCCGTCGAGCACCGTCACCGTGAGGCCCTGCGCCGCGGCCGCGGCTTCGATGTCGAGCCGGACCACCGCTCCGTCGCGTACGACCACGAGCGCGGCACGGTCGACATCGGCCAGCGGCGTGAGCGCCCCACCTCGTTCTGCGGGCGCCGGCGCGGCCGTGTAGCGCTCGATGTCGAGATCGTCGATCGGCGAGTACCGCCATACCTCCTGCGACGCGGACGGCATCGGCGCGGCCGCCGCCTCCTCCGCCGCTGCCATACGCCGCTCGGCGAGCCACGCGGGCCCGCCAAGTGCGGCAGCGAGATCGGTAAGGGCGGTGGTCATAGGCGCGAAAGGAGGGCCGTGTCCGGCCCCCTCCGGGGCCAAAGCCTAGTTGCCCCTGCGACGGAACCAATCGGCCGAGCCATGCGTCAATAGAGCGTGGGAGTGGCGACAGCCAGACTGGGAGCGATGGACCAAACGGGGACAGCGGAGCATGCAACGGGTGACCTGTTCAGCCGCGCCTATGCGCCGATGGTCCGCCTGGCCCATCTCATTACGGGGTCGAACGCAATCGCAGAGGAGCTGGTGCAGGACGCCTTCGTCGCCGTGCTCCCGAGGATCAGCCAATTAACCAACCCGCACGCCTACCTGCGCATGACGGTTGTGAATCGGTGCCGGTCGTGGGGCCGGCGACAGAGGCTCGAACAGCGACAGGCGTCGCCGGCCGACGAGAGCTTCGTCGACGACGTAGGCCACGCCGAACTCGTAGACGCTCTCGCCGGCCTTCCCACCCGGCAACGGGCCGCTGTCGTGCTGCGGTACTACGAGGATCTCTCCGAAGCCGAGATCGCGGACGCGCTCGGGTGCCGACCAGGGACGGTTAAGTCTTTGCTCAGTAGGGGCCTGGCCTCGCTCCGGGAAGTGGTCGAGCGATGAGCGCCCTCGAATCGCGACTCAAGGACGCGTTGACTGCCAAAGCCGCCACGACGACCCTTTCACCCGACGCGCGAGATCGCATCGAGCAGCGAGTCGGGCGCTCGGCGAAACCGCGCGCTTCGCGTCGCTCGTTCGCGCTGGCCGCCGCAATGCTCGCGGTAGTCGGGACGTTGGCCGCGGTGAGCACGGTCGGCGAGCTGCGCGACGATCCTGCGCCGACGGCACTCCCGCGGATCTCGCCCCAACCGCCGAACCGTGACGCGCCGATGGTCGGGCTGCGGATGAAGGGGGCGTGCGACAGCCTCTTGTGCGACGCCGGCGTCGTCGCCGCCGCGAACTACCTGATGCCCGATCGGCCCGAGTCCGTGCTCCTACAGGGACGCTTTCAAGACGTCAGCATCGTGGGCGGCGAGTATTGGGCGCTGGCCGACCGCCCGAGCCAAGTGATCCGCCTGGCCGATGGGAAGCCACAACTGGTCGAGGACTTCAAGAACGACCGCGTCCGCTCCGCGCCGATCGAGCTCAGCGACGGGCGGCTCGTCGTCACCACGAGCGTGGTGCTGGCGGACGGCACCACGACCTTCGACCTCGTGATCCACGACCGCTCAACCGGAGCGCGCCAGCCACTGCTGCGTGACGAGAACCGTCTCTCGAACCCGGTGATCGGGCCCGGAGGACAGATCGGCGTGATTCAGTCGATCGGAGACGACGCGTCGGTCTTCCGAACCTTCACCGCTGCGGGTACGGACCTAGCCGTAGTTCGCCTTCCCGAGCGTCGCAATGGCTACTCCGAAGTACGGGTGTCGTGGTCGCGCTTGGGCCTGCTCGCGATCAGCGGCAATCTCGTCGGCTGGGATCACGACGCGAGCACGTCGATCGTCGATCCCGTCTCCGGTAGGGAGGTGCACCACATCGACGAGTGGATGGGCCAGGCGTGGTCCCCCGACGGAACCGCGTTGCTGCTGGCTCGCCCAGCGGCGAAGGGCCGCAGAACCGAATTGGCTACGGCTACGGGCAGCGCGTTGAGAAACTCCTCTTCGATAACGGCTTCGGCTCGTCGGTCGACGACTACTTCATGCCGTTGCTTTGGCTCCCATCGGAACGATGACCCCTACCGCTTGCGCGTGCGCGCCGGGCGCTCCACGTCGGCGCTGACGCTGCTGGCGAGGCGCTCGACGGCCTTCTCGAGCTCTTCGATACGGGCCTGGTCGGTGCGCATCTGCTCGCCCACGATCAGCGCGCCACCGAGCACGGTCAGGATTACGAGCGCCATCCCCGCAGAGGCCAGGTACGGGATTTGACGGTTGACCGCCGGCTCGAGGCTGAGCTTGAGGTAGCCGAGCAACCCGACGACGGCCGCGAGCGCGAGGCACACGCCGCCAAGGACGAGACGGTTGGTGCGGAGCTTTGACATTGGGAGTCCTCCTGGTCGGACGTTGGATGCGAGAGCGATGAGGCCGAGGGCAGCGAGCAGCACGGTTGCGATTGCGAGGCCGTAGACGCCCGTCACGGCTGCGGCCGTGAGCCCTCCGAACGCCGCCAACGCAACTGGGCGCGCTGCCTTGGCCGACGGAGCGACGGGAATGGTGGTGCCGGTCGGCGTCGGCGACAGCGCGGGTCCTTCCGGAACGGGATCGCCGACGAGTGGAATTCCTGGGTCGGTAGTCGCGGGCGGCGGCCCGGGGTCGAACGGCTGCGGGGGTGCGGTGGTCGCGGGCGCCGACGTCGTTACCGGAGCGGCAGTCGTCGATGGCGGCCGCGTGGTCGAAGTCGTCGCCGGTCGGCGAGTTGTCGTCGTGAGCAGCCCCGGCACCTGCGCCTCGGCGGGCGTTGCACCGCCAACGGCGAGCGACGCGACCCCAGCAGCGCACGCCGCCAACACGACCGCAACCACACCCGCACGGGTTCCGTGCCCGATCCGCATCAGTGGCTCTTCCCGAGGTACGCCTCGCGCAAGCGACCCTGCATGGCGCGGACGGCTTTGCCCTCGGCGACGTCCACCACCTGACCCTTCTCGAGCACGTATGCGCGCTGCGCGAGGTCGAGCGCGAGCACGTTCTGCTCGACGATGAGCACGGCGACACCGGCAGTGCGGTTAGCAGTGGCGATGAAGTCAAAGGCGGTCTCGGTCATGATGGGCGACAGACCGAGCGACGCTTCGTCTACGAGCAGCAAGCGCGGGCCGCTCATGAGCGCCCGAGCGATCGCAAGCATCTGTTGCTGTCCGCCGGACAGCGTTCCCGCCTTCTGCTCGCGGCGTTCGCCGAGGATCGGGAACACCTCATAGGCACGGTCGAAACCCTCGGCGACCTTCGCGGGGTCCTTGACCACGTACGCGCCCAGCTCGAGGTTCTGCGCGACAGTGAGGTCGCGCAGCATGCCGCGCCCTTCGGGTACGAGCGCAATGCCACGGCGCACGAGGAGCTCGGCCGGTGTGCCACCGATGTCGGCGCCGTCGTAGATGATTGTGCCGCTGTTGACGCGCAACTGGCCGGTGATCGTTTTAAGCGTCGTGGTCTTTCCGGCGCCGTTCGAGCCCATCAGCGCGACGACCTCGCCCGTGTCGACGCGGAAGCTGACGTCGAACAGCACCTGCAGCGCGCCGTATCCCGAGCAAAGCGAGTCGACTTCAAGCAGCGCAGTACCACTCATCGTTTTCGCCCGCCAGTCGCAGCTGCGGATCGCCCGAGGAAGGACTCGATCACACGCGCATCAGCGGTGACCTCGTTCGGCCGCCCGTCGGCGATCAGTGCTCCCGACTCGAGGCAGTAGCACCAGTCACAGACCCGGGCGATCAACGGCACATGGTGCTCGATCACGACGAGCGTCAAACCGAGCTCCTCACGCAGCGCGAGAAAGCGGTCGCCAAGCGCCTGGCTCTCCTCCGGTCCGAGCCCGGCTGTGGCCTCGTCGAGCAGGAGTAGGTCGGGCCCGGCCGCGACCGCCGACGCGATTTCGACGATCCGCATCGTGCCGTACGGCAGATCACCGAGCCGTTCTTCCGCGAGATGGTCGAGCCCGAACAGCTCGAGCGCTGCGTCGGCACGTCGCCGCAGGTCTCTTTCGGTACTGAGCGTTGCGCCGAGCGCGAGCAGGCCCGCCGCGGCTGGATACTTCGCCAGCCAGGTCTGCGCGAGGAGAACGTTCTCGCGAACCGTCTCGGCGCGGACGAGCCCCATGTCCTGGAACGTGCGGGCGAGACCGAACGATGTGCGCCGCGCCGCGGGCTGCTCGAGCAGCTCGACATTGCGGTAGCGGATCGAGCCCGTCGTGGGCGCGAACCCGGAGGCAGCGTTGAAGAAGGTGGATTTGCCGGCGCCGTTGGCGCCGATGAGCCCGACGATTTCACCCGTGCGCACTTCGAGGCTGACGTCGACGAGCGCGGTCACCCCGCCGTAGCGAACCGATACGTCCGTCGCCTCGAGCAGAGCCGGCGCCGGCATGCGCAGCGAGAGTCCGCGGGGAACGTCGCGCAACGCCGCTGCGCTCGCATCCGCAGCGCCGAGGTCGACCAGCCGTGGACGCGGATCCGGTCGCTCACCGGCCCGCCGTCTCAGTCGTTGCGATATCGCCGTAAGGAAACCACCAACTCCTGCGGGCTGGAGAACCACGGCGGCGACGAGGAGGAGCGCCGACAAGAGCGGGGCATCGCGCCCGAAGCCGGTGAAGATCTGCGGCACGCCGTTGAGGAACAACGCGGCGAGGACGATGCCGGCTCCCGACCCGGCGCCACCGACGACCACGATCGCCACGAGCAGCAGGGACTGGAGTAGCGCGAAGGGTGACGTGTCACTGATGGCGCCTGGCGATTCCTTGAACGCGAGGATCGCGCCGGCCAACCCGGTGATCGCACCCGAGAGCGTGTACGCGCCGAGCTTCGCCGCTGCAGGCTCGACGCCGAATGCCGTCGCCCGCAGCTCGATGTCGCGCACCGCCAGGAGTGCGCGTCCGCCTCGGGTGACGCCGAGGCGGCGTCGCAGCACGAGGACTCCGGCCACGCAGGCGATCGCGAAGAAGTAGAGCGCCTTCGGTGACGACAGCAGCGCCGGTCGATCGAGCGCGAGGCTCGCACCGGTGAGGTCGTCGTCGGGATACACGAACTTCTCCGCGGCCAACTGGAGTGCGAGCGTGACGATGGCCACCTGGAGGCCGCGGATCCGAAGCGCGGGGAGACCGGCGATCGTTGCCACCAACGCAGTGGCAATCACCCCTGCAAGTAGCGCGAGCGGCCAGGGCGCGCCCCGCCCTCCGACGCCGATGGTTGCGAACGCGCCGACGCCTGCAAACGCGGCGTGCGCGAGCGAAAGCTGCCCGGTGCGCCCGACGAGCACGTCGAGACCGAGTGCGGCAATGGCGATAGCCGCAACCCCCGCCAGGATGTTGAGCGTCGAACTGCGCACACCGGGAAATGCGGGGGCGAGAAGGGCTGCCGCAAGCCCGACGGTGATGGCGGCGCGCGCCGGGTCGCGCAGCCAAGTACTCAGCCGCTCCCAGGCTTGTTCGAACTCAGGCCGCCGCAGTGGCACCGAACAATCCCTTGGGGCGCACGAGCAGCGTCACGAGGACGAGGCCGAGCACGAGCAGGCTGTCGACGCCCGGGCCCGCGTGCGCCTTCCCGTACGCCTCGACGACACCGACGATCAGGCTGCCGATGATTGCTCCACTGACCGAATCGAGCCCGCCGATGACCGAGCCGGCGAGCGCCCGCAGCGCGAACTCGGTTTGACCGAACGGCGTGAGTCCGCCGAAGGATGGGCCGAGCAGCGCGGCCGCGACCCCCGACAGCATTCCTGCCGACACCCACGCGAAGCGGTACACCTGGTTGACGGGGACGCCAAGAAGTCGAGCAACCGTGGGGTCGCCGGTTGTCGCCTGCACGGCGAGGCCGAACTTGGTGCGGGTGAAGAACACGTAGAGCGCGCCGGCCACTGCCGCAGCCAGCACGATCCCGATGACACGCGACGCAACGAGCGTGGCGCCGAAAAGCTCGATCTTCCACTCCCCGACGGCGGACGGCGCGAACTGCGTCGCCGTTCCGAACAACCGCAGTTCGAGCAACGCGAGGAATAACGCAATGCCGAGCGTTGCGATCAGTGCATCTAGGGGCGGGCGGCGCACGAGCGGGCGCATGACGAGCCGTTCCACAACAAAACCGATCAGGCCGCCCACGACGACTGCGATCAGCAGCGTCGCGAAGCGCGGCGGGTGCCAACCCAGAAGGGGGATGCCGCGGTCAGCCCAACGCAACCCCAGGAAGAAGCCGAACGCGCCGATCTCGCCCTGAGCGATGCTGAGTGCGCGCGTGCAGCGGAACACGAGCACCACGCCAACGGCCATGAGTGCGTAAGCCGCGCCCGACGACAACCCGGTGATCAATTCAGCCATGTCGCCGCGCCGTTCGGTCAGCGCGATGCCGAAGCACTAGAAGCTCGAAGAGAAGTCACGGTCGAGGGCCCAGCGGCCGCCCGATTCTTTCAGCACCGCGACGTTCGCCGCTCCGTTGCGCACGCCTGCGCCGAACTTCACCGGCGCCCACACCTGCGGCTTGAAGTCAAGGTTTTGAAACGAGTGCCGGAAGTTGTTCTGGCCGAGAGGGTTCGGGGTGCGCCGGATGGCCTCGCCCACAATCTCGCCGACGCCCCACCCGACGATGCCGAGGTCGTCGGGCGTCTCGCCGGTCTGGCTCTGATACGCGTCGCGGAAGGTCTTCGTACGAGGGTCGGTCAACGGAAGCCACGGACTGAACGCACGAGCCCCAGCGAGCGCCTTTGGGCCCACGGTGAAGACCAGATCGAAACCCCACGAAATCGAGTTCGCGAACCACGTCGGGTGGTAACCGGCGGAATCCGCCTGGTTGGCGAGCTTGGCCGCGGGCGTCGGCGCCATGTAGAGCCACGTGGCCGTCGCTCCGGAGTTCGACAACTCGAGGGCGACATCGGAGAAGTTGTTCTCCTGGCCTTCGATCGCCTTGCTGTACGTCACCTGCTTCCCGAGCGCCTGCACCCGCTTCGTGAAGGCGTCCCGTCCCGGATGCAGCTCGGAGGTGTTCTCGTAGACGATCGCCAGTTTCGAAGCCTTCGGATGCGACTTGATGAGATAGTCGGCGATCAGCGCGCCCTGAACGGCGTGGTCGATCGTGACCCCGAAAGTCCACGTCTGGCTGGCATCGAGGTTGGCCGGCGTCTGGATCTGGATGTTGGGCACCTTTCGGGCATCTAGGAATGCGCCGATCGCCTTCTGATTCTCGAGGCGGTCGAGCACGACGATGGCAAACACCTTGTCGTCCTCGATCAGCTTCTGCGCCTCCTGCTTGCCGACCGACGCGCTCGACTGCGTGTCCTTGATGATGATGTCGACCTTGCGGCCGTTGATCCCGTTGCGGTCGTTGACGTAACGCCAGTACACGTTGGCGCCCTTGTCGAAGTTGGAGGGCACCGGTGCCGCGCCCGTCAGTGGGAGGAGGTAGCCGATCTTGATCCTCGTCGCGGTGACTCCCGTCGACGGGCCCGGCTCGACCGCTCCCGCGGCGACGGCCGAGGCGCTGCTGCTGCCCGCCCGCGTCGTAGCGGTGGCGGCCCGGTTGCCCGCTCCTGCGGCAGGGGTGGGCCCGCCTGCGGCGGGGATGGTCTCGCCGGTGATCGGATCGACCGTGACCGCTCCGTCCACCGGTGTGCCGGCGTCGAGCTGCGTGGTGTCGCCCGTCGCGCCTCTACTGGCTGCGACCGGCGTGTCGTCGTCGAAGCGTGCGCCGCACGCGGCGGTGACCATCGCGAGAATGAGGACGATCGCGAGCACGAGGCGCCGCGGCCGTTGTCTGTCTGTCCCAACCATGCCGGGGACGTTAGACGGGGACGCTCAGTCGACGACCGCCACCCTGGTCCCCGCGGCGAAGTCGTCGTAAGCGTAAAACCCGCCATTGGCTGAGGCACCGTCGGCGCTGAACACGCGTACGTGCGGGTGGGCGCCTTCGCCCGGGCCGGTGACGATTTCGCGCCCGGCGTTGCTGTCGACGTTGCCGAGGGCAACGTAAACACCACTGCGAAACTCCGGCGCGTACGCGTAGAACCCGCTCCCCTGCGCGACGCCTTGCCCGGTGAACACTCGGACGTGCGGGCCTCCGCCTGGTCCCGCGCCGGTGACGATCTCGGCGCGGCCGTCACTGTTCAGATCCCCGGCGGCCACCGTCACCCCGCCGGGAAACGCCGGCGCGTACGCGTAGAAGCCGCCGCCCTGCGCGACGCCTTCGCCGTTGAACACCCGCACGTGCGGCCCACCGCCAGGCCCCGCACCCGTGACGATCTCCGCATCACCGTCGCCGTCGAGGTCGCTCGCGGCCACCGTGACCCCGCCACGAAACTCTGGCGAATATGCAAAGAACCCCAACTGCTCGGAGTACCCGCCGTCGGTGTTGTACTCGAACACGCGCACGTGCGGGCCGCCACCGGGTCCGGCGCCGGTGATGACTTCGTCGTCGCCGTCACCGTTGACGTCGCCGGCGGCGACGTACACCCCGCCCTCGAAAGAGCCGTAGGCCGACCCGGTGAACAGGGCTTGACCTTCGAGCGAAGACACCACGAATTCGCTCGGCCGGCGAGGGCCGCTGCCGGTGATCACCTCGATCGCGCCGGCGCGGTCGACGTTGCCGACGGCGACGCTCGCACCACCCAGCCAATCGCCGACATAGAAGTTTGTCCGAGCCAGCGTGCCCGACGACGTGAGACCCTTCACGTGCGCGCGACAGGGAATGCGGTTGTCGTCCCCGGCGGGGCCGAACGCCTGGCCACACGCCTTGTCACCGAGCGCAGTGAAGATCGTGGGCGCATCGGTACTGACCGCTCCTGTCACGGTGAACGGCTTGCGCCCGTGCTCGCCGCCACACCGGACGACCACTTCGAGGTCGCCCGGGAAACCACGCGGCTGTACCGGGTTCTCGAGTTGCACGGTGAACTGGCCGTTCTCGGCCACGGTGAAGGACGCTTCGTCGACCGGTGGGTGGATGGCGTCGGAGCGCACCTGGTACTGGAGCGTCGCCTGGCCGTTGGCTGCGTCGCAATTCCCGGCGATGTTGATGACGGTGCCCTGCGGGCCGCCGATCGGCGTTCGGTTGAACGACAGGCCGCTGGCGTGAGCGGGTGTCGGCAACGCACCTGCCGCGACGAGTGCCGCTCCGAGCACAGTGAGGAGGCGATGACGAGCCATGTTCTGACGCTAGAGCAGGTGGTCAGCCACGTCCGCCAAGGTGGCGAAAGCGATATAGGGCAACTGCTCCGCGTCGCACCACTCTGCGAGGCGATCCTTGGCGTAGAGCCGATCGGCGAGCGGCGCGGCGCGGCGGTCGCTCACGCCGTCGCCCACGAACACGATCGACCGTCCCCGCTGCTTCGCCTCGAGGATCGGTGCTCGTTTGCATGTGCCGCACAGGCCGCACGGGCAGTCCGAGTCGAAATACGGGTGCGTGATCGTGCCGGTGGCGAAGTCGACCTCGTTGGTCAGGACGTCGAGAGCGAATGACGCGAGCGCGTCGCGGACGTAGAAGCCGTACCCGTCGGATACCACCGTGATCTCCGCCCCCGCCGAGCGGAGCCCGGCGACGAGTGGCGCCAGCCCTGCGTCGAGCTCGACCTCGGCCGCGGAGGCGCGGAGTTCAGGCTCGGTCGTTCTCGGACGAATGCACTTCCACTGCTCGGCCATGCACTCGCGGCTCCCAATCAATCCGGCAGCGAATGCATCGTCGTAGTCCAGCCATCCGTCGGCAAATCGCTCAAGCAGGTGCACCCCAACGTCAGAGGTCGAGATGGTGCCGTCGAAATCGAGGAAGACAGAGGTGCGAGCAAGGTCGAGCGTCTCCACCTCCCTAGCATTGTGCCCATGACGACCTCCGAGGTGCTCACGGTCGAGCGCGACGGGTCAGTGGCCACGCTGTGGCTTGACCGTCCCGAGAAGCTCAACGCGATGGGTCCGGCGTTTTGGGCCGATCTTCCCGTTCTGGTCAACGAGCTGTCCGACGACGACGACGTCCGCGTCGTCGTTCTCGCCGCAAAGGGCAAGCACTTTTCGGTCGGGCTCGACCTCAAAGCGATGGGTGGCACCGTGGCGGGCGGGGCTGGTAGCAGCCGCGCGTCGGCGGCCAAACGCTTCTATCGAGACGTGAAGCGCATGCAGGGCTCGGTCACCGCGGTTGCCGACTGCGTGAAACCGGTCATCGCAGCGGTACACGGCTACTGCATCGGCGGCGCGATCGACCTGATCACGGCGTGCGACATACGAATCGCCTCGGCCGACGCCATTTTCTCCGTTCGTGAGACCAAGATTGCGATCGTGGCCGACATCGGAACCCTGCAGCGCCTGCCGCGCGTGATCAGCGCTGGCCACGTCGCGGAATTGGCCTACACCGGCAAGGACATCGACGCTGAACGAGCGCAGCGCATCGGACTCGTGAACGACGTGCTCCCGGACGGCGATGCACTGCTCAAGGCCGCTTACGACATGGCTGGCGAGATCGCCGCCAATTCGCCGCTGGTCGTCCAGGGCACCAAGCAGGTGCTACGCGCCTCGGCGGACATGACCGTCGAACAAGGTCTCGACTACGTCGGCGTTTGGAACGCAGGGTTTCTCCAGTCGAACGATCTCACCGAAGCAATAACGGCGTTCATGCAGAAGCGCCCTGCCGAGTTCAAGGGCGACTAGTCCGCCGATGCCGATGCGCGAGGACTGCAAGCACTACGCGACGCGGACGTACGCGTCGGGCGACATGGTGCGTATGTGTCGTCTCGACCTCGCGCCCGAGGCGCCGTGGGCCTGCCCGGCCGACTGTCCGAGCTACTCGAAGCGCATGTGGGACGCGGGCTGGACGCTCGGCACGTTGGCCGACACCGAACCCGATCCGGTCCTGCCCGAGCAGGCCGATCCAACGGCGGCCGCGTCCGTGCTCGACATGGCCGAAGACCTCGTGAACTCGATCGGCGCCGACGTGCTCGCCGACCACCGCGAAAAGGCAGCCAAGAAGGCCAAGGGCCGCCTGCCGAAGTTCAAGAAGCGCCGCGGCAAGCGCTAAATGGGTGTCGAGGTTCGACGCGCGACACGCGACGACATACCGGCGCTCGCCGTTCTCCAGCAGGCGGTCGCCGGCGAGCTGAAGTGGATCGCCGCCCGCCCTGGCGTGGACCTGGCGGAGGTGGAGGCTTGGTTCGAAACCGTGCTCGAAGCGGAACGACGCGTTGTCTTCGTCGTGCCATCGGAGCGCAGCGTCGACGCCATGCTGACGATTGAGGCTGCTCCCTACGGCGTCGCCGACTTCGGAATGTTCGTGCGCGACACCGAGCGCGGCAAGGGCCTCGGCGCCGCACTTGTCGCCACCGCAATCGAGTGGGCGCGAGAGCAGGGCGCGCACAAGATCAGCCTCGAGTGCTGGCCGCACAACACCGCGGCGATCGCGCTGTACGAGAAGCACGGCTTCGTGATCGAAGGCCGCAAACGCCGCCACTACCGCCGCGGCGGCGGCGACGCCGCCTGGGACTCCCTGATCATGGGCTTGCTGCTCGACCCCGACATCCCCGGCTCCCCCTACGGCGACTAACCGCGTCATGTGGCGGTGCTCAGTCCCGCTTTGGTTGACGTGGCGGTGCTCAGTTACCGGAAATGCGGACTGGACACCGCCACGTCCTCGAGAACGGGACTGAGCACCGCCACATGTCAGAGGGTGAGGTCGCCGGCGTAGACGCGGCGGATGACGGCTTCGATGTCGGGTTCTTCGATGCTTAGGTCGACGACGTCGGCGGCGGCGCTGACGGCGGAGATCAAAGCCGCCGCGGTGGTCTCCGAGCGGCGGAACGCCAGGCGCTGTCGCGGCCCCTCGACGGACAGCACGCGTGCGCCCGGCACCTGCAAGGCAGGAGTGGACTGCGCCAAGTCGACGACGAGCACCCGGTCCTCGCCGAGGCGATCGGCCACGGTGGACAGAGCCCCGTCGTAGAGCAGCCGACCGTGGTCGATGATCATCACGCGCGAACAGAGCCGCTCGATGTCATCGAGATCATGTGTCGTCAGCAGCACGGTCGTCCCGCGCTCGCGGTTGCGCGCCGCGAGGAACTCGCGCACGCGCGCCTTGCTGACCACGTCGAGCCCGATCGTGGGCTCGTCGAGATAGAGCACCTCGGGATCGTGCAGTAGCGCGGCGGCGAGATCACCACGCACGCGTTGGCCCAGCGAGAGCTGACGCACAGGGATATCGAGCAGCGGTGCGAGGTCGAGTAGCTCCGTGAGCTCGTCGCGGTCGCGCCGGTGCTGTTCCGCGTCGACGCGGTACACGTGGCGCAGGAGGTCGAAGCTGTCGCGCAGCGGGAGGTCCCACCACAGCTGCGTGCGCTGGCCGAACACGACTCCGATGCGGCGCGCAACCTCGACTCGTCGGCGCGTGGGGTCGATTCCAGCGACCGTCGCCCGGCCCGAGGTCGGGACCAAAATCCCGGTGAGCATTTTGATGGTCGTCGATTTTCCGGCGCCGTTCGGGCCGATGTAACCGACCATCTCGCCCGCCGAGATCGTGAACGACACGCCTGCGACGGCGACGACGTCTTCGCGCGCCCGTCGCACGCGCCCTGCCTTGCGCAGGACGCTGAACCGCTTCTCGAGATCATGGGCCTCGATCACGAGCCCGTGCTCCGGTAGTGACGCACGGCGACGCGCCACGCGAGCGCCGAGAGAACAGCCACCAGGAGCGCGACCAACGGCGACGCGAAGGCGATCCAACTGGGCGCTCCGAGCCGATCGTTGCGGCCGAGGATGTACGTCGCCGGGTAGTAGTTGGCGAAGGCAACCGGCACTGCGTAAGCGAGACCCCTGCGCAGCCACGGCCCGTACACGCCGAGCGGGTACTGGGCGAGAAAGCTGCCGCCGTAGGTGATGGCGTTGGCCGCTTCTCGTGCCTCGACCCACCAGAAGCTCACGCAACTCGTCGCGACCCACAGCGCTCCGAAGATCGTCGATGCCGAGAGCACTGCGACCACGGTCATCGTCACCCGGGCGAGGTTCCAGTCAACCTCCACTGCTGCGACTGCAAACGCGAACACGAGTGCGCCCTGTGCGAGCTTGCCGAGGCGACGGGCGGAGAACCCGTCGGTGACGATCTGCAGGATGGGCGACACGGGTCGCAGCAGGATCTGGTCGAACGTTCCGGCACGAATGGCCACCTGCACGTTCTCGACCGGCGAGACGAACACGTCGGCAAGGCCAAACGCCAGGTTGGCGATGCCATAGAGAAATGCGACCTCGGCGAGCGACCACCCCGCGAGAGCGTCGACGTTCGCAAACAGCACCAGGATGCCGACGAAGTCGAGAAACGTGATCGCGAACTGGCTGAGCGTGAACAAGGCGAAGCTCGTGCGGTACTGCATGTCGGATCGGATCCGTGCGCCAACCAACGAGCGGTAAAGCGCCAGCGATTCACCCACCCTGTATCACCACCCGCCGCGTCGCGGCGCGCAACACGACGCGCCCCAGTGTGATCAGCGCGACTGCCCACGCAGCCTGGATTGCGAGCACCGCCGCCGCTTCTGCACCGACCGCCTTGCCGAGAAAGATCTCGACCGGGTACTGGACCAGGCACGCAAACGGCAACGCCCGAGCGGTGGGTTCGAGCCAGTCCGGGAACAGCGTCAAGGGCGCAGTGATCCCCGAGAAGAACAGCGCAGCCGTGACCATCATCTGGTTTGGTCCGCGGATGTCGAGCAGCCAGAACGCCGACAGGTTCACCAGGAACTTCAACGAGAAACCGACGATGACGGCGAGCGCGACCGACACGGCGAACAACAGCGCACCGGCTAGGCCCGCAGGAGCCTCGATTCCGTACGTCAGCGCGCCGACCAGCACGATGGGCACGGCGCGGCCGAGCGCCTGAAACGCGGCGCGGCCGACATCGGCCGCGAACCACCACGCTTGGAAGTCGACGGGTCGGTACAGGTCGCCGACCACGTCGCCCGAACGGACGCGCCCGGCGATCTCCTGGTCGCTGCCGAAGACATCGGTGACCGAGAGCAGCCCCTGGGTGATGAAGCTGTAGGTGATTACTTCGGAGACGTCGAGCTCGCCGGCCCCGGGTCGCCCGGCCAAGACCGCGAGCAGTACCGACGCCCGGATGAAACCGAACACGCTGTTGGTGAAAATCCCGGCGATCGTGGCCGCCCGATACGTCGACCACCGCCTGAAGCTGCGCTTCGCCAGTTCCGCGTAGAGCCGCACGATCCTCCTCCCGAGCGCGCCAAGAGTCCCGGCCGGGCGCCGGGGGGCCGCTACCGTACGCGCTCATGCGCCGCTACGTCATCGCCTTTGTCGTCCTGGTCGGCTTCGCTGCTTGCAATCGCGGCGACAACCCCACAATCGAAGTCGATCCCGGCACCACGAGCTCCGTCCCGGGATCCACGACGACCCTTGCGGGCTCGCCGGCAACGACCGTCGCCGCCGGGCCGGCCACGACACCGAAGGAGGCCGCCGACGGCTTGTTCCAACGCTGGCAGCAGAAGGACCGCGCCGGCGCTTCGCGCTATGCGCGGCAGCGGGCAATCGACGAGCTGTTCTCGCACCCCGACACCGGCGACGTGCGGTACGAATCGCAGGGCTGCGAGCCGCAGGGCGGCCAGTTCAACTGCGCGTGGACCTATCCCGGCGGGGCGATGCACATGACTGTGGAGGCGGTCGCCGCCAACGCATTTGTCGTCGACCTGGTGACCTACACCGCCGATTAGCGCCCGGCGTCGCTAGCCGATCGAGCCTTCCATCTGGAGCTCGATCAGGCGGCTCCACTCCACGGCGTACTCCATTGGCAACGTGCGCGTGATCGGCTCGATGAACCCGTTGACGATCATGCTCATCGCCTGTTCCTCGGAAAGCCCACGACTCATCAGGTAGAAGAGCTGCTCGTCGCCGACCTTAGAGACCGTGGCTTCGTGACCGATCTGTGCGTCGCGCTCGCCCACCTCCATGTACGGATAGGTGTCGCTCTGGCTCTGCTCGTCGAGGATCAGCGCGTCGCAACGCACGAAGCTCTTCGACTTGGTCGCGCCTTCATCGACGTGAACCATGCCGCGGTACGTCGTGCGGCCGCCGTCTTTGGAGATCGACTTCGACACGATCGTCGACGTGGTCTCTGGGGCGACGTGGTACATCTTGGCGCCGGCGTCCTGCCACTGACCGGGGCCTGCGTACGCAACCGACAGGACCTCACCGGATGCCTTCGGGCCCATCAGGTACACGCTCGGGTACTTCATCGTGAGCTTGCTGCCTATGTTGCCGTCGATCCATTCGACCCGCGCTTCGGCTTCGGCGCGCGCTCGCTTGGTGACGAGGTTGTAGACGTTGTTCGACCAGTTCTGGATCGTCGTATACGTGATGCGCGCGCCGGGCTTCGCGATCAGTTCGACTACCGCGGAGTGCAGCGAGTCTGAGTCCTTCGCGTACACGGGCGCCGAGCAGCCTTCGATGTAGTGCACCTGCGCGCCTTCGTCGGCGATGATCAGCGTGCGCTCGAACTGCCCGGCGTTCTCGGAGTTGATGCGGAAGTACGCCTGCAGCGGCAGCTCGCAGTTCACGCCGGGCGGCACGTAAATGAAACTGCCTCCGCTCCACACGGCTGAGTTGAGTGCAGCGAACTTGTTGTCGCCTGGCGGGATCACCGTGCCGAAGTACTGCTTCACGATGTGCGGGTACTCGCGCAACGCAGTGTCCATGTCCGTGAAGATGATCCCCTGGCGCTCCAGGTCCTCACGGTTGCGGTGGTACACAACCTCCGACTCATATTGTGCGGTGACGCCGGCGAAGTACTTCTGCTCGGCCTCCGGGATGCCGAGCTTCTCGTACGTTCGCTTCATCTGCTCGGGCAGCTCGTCCCAGTCGTTGGT
>DATLOH010000121.1:0-2891 GCA_035536375.1 Acidimicrobiales bacterium | reverse complement strand
GAACGCTTCGTACCGCTCGAGGTGGCGGTCGCGGAGCGTCTCTTGTTCGCCTGAGGAGACGAGCAGCTCGACCGCGTACTGCCGGATCGACTCGAGCATCCGGTAACGCGTCACGTCGCCGTCCTCGTCGGCAACGACGAGGGACCTGTCGACGAGCGAGACGAGCACCTCGAGAACTCCCCAGCGATCCAACTCGACGTCCGCGCACACCGCTTCGGCCGCGTCGAGATCGAAACCGCCCGCGAAGACGGCGAGTCGCCGGAACAGGACACGCTCCCGCTCAGTCAGGAGGTCGTAGGACGAGTCGATCGACGCCCGCAGCGTCTGGTGCCGCTGCACCGCCGTTCGTGCCCCCGCGCCCAGCATCCGGAAGCGGTCGTCCAGACCGGCGGCGATCTGTTGTGGCGACAAGACGCGGACACGGGCGGCGGCGAGCTCGATCGCCAGCGGGATGCCGTCGAGGCGCTGGCAGATCTGCGCGACCGCGGGCGCGGTCTCGTTGGTCACCGCGAAGTTCGGGCGTGCTCGCGTGGCGCGGTCGATGAACAGACGCACGGCGTCGGACGCCGCCATTGCTTCGACTGCGAGCGTCGATCGCTCGTCGGGAACGGTGAGACTGGGCACGCGCCACGTCACCTCGCCGTCGACACCCAGCGGCTCGCGCGACGTCGCCAGCACGGTCACGCCCGGGCACGAACGGAGCAGACCGTCGGCGAGCTCGGCGGATGCGGCGATGACATGCTCACAGTTGTCGAGGACCACGAGCGCGCGGTGGCCGGAAAGGCGTTGCGCGATCGTGTCGACCCAGTCGCGTCCGGGCGTCTCCTTGATGCCAAGGACGGCCGCGAGCGTGGGCACCACGAGCTCGGGATCGGAGAGTGGCGCGAGGTCGACGAACCACTCACCGTCGGGGTACGCGTCGATCGCGTCGGCGGCCGCGTGAAGAGCAAGACGAGTCTTTCCACATCCGCCGGCACCGGTCACTGTCAACAAGCGCGTTTCCGCGATCAGCTTGCCAAGCTGGACGAGCTCGTCGTCGCGTCCGATGAAGCTCGTGAGTTGGGCGGGAAGGTTGTTCGGCGTGGCGTCGAGCGAGCGCAGTGGTGGGAACTCTGCGTCGAGCTCGGGATGGCAGAGCTGGAAGATCATCTCGGGGCGTGCGAGATCGCGAAGTCGATGAGTGCCCATCTCCCGCACCGATGCGTCGCATGGGAGACGGTCGACGACGAGATCGTGCGTCGACCGCGACAGCAGTACCTGGCCGCCGTGACCGAGATCGCGGATGCGCGCGCAGCGGTTGATCGTGCCGCCGATGTAGTTGCCAGCATCGCGGAGCTGGATCTCACCCGTGTGCAGGCCGATCCGAACTCGCATCCCGACGTCCGTGTTTCGCTGGATGGCGAGGGCGCACGCAACGGCATCGGATGCGCGGGCGAACGCCGCAACGGCACTGTCGCCCTCGCCCTGCTCGACGGGCTGCACACCCCCATGGCTTCCGACGTCGTCGGTAATCGCACTGCGGAGCCGGATCATCGCCTCGGTCGCCGCCTCCGGCGCCCGCTCGAACGCTTTGGTCGACCCTTCGACGTCGAGGAGCAGGAGCGTGACCGTGCCCACCGGTAATACGAAGTCACCACGGCCCACTGCCTTCACCCCCCATTGAACGGGCCCGCTAAGCCGGCCCTCAGGGGATTCTCTCAGTTCGTTCGGTGTCTTGACCATGGGCCGAGGATGCGACCTGATCCCATCCTGAACATCTCCCGAATGGCAGATATCGGTCGGTCGACGCGGGAGACGTTCAGTCGACCCTCGGCCTATGGGTCTGATGGTCGCCTCCGGGGATCCGGCGATGTGCTGCACCGCTCTCGGGGCGATTTAGTGGGACTAGGCGAGTCGTGCCTGCCCGCACCTCGCTGCGGCGACCGAAAACGCGCTTGTCCCGGTAGGACCCTCGCCGCACACTCGGCACGTGCCGGTGATGCTGCGGCCGCTCGAACGGCGGGACTTCTCCGACCTTGCGCGCTGGCTCGACGCTCCACACGTGCGTGCGTCCTGGCGAGACCAGGATGCCTCGCTCGCGCATCTCGAATCGAAGTACGGCCCAAGAATCGACGGCGCCTCCCCGGTCGCGGTTTTCGTGGTCGCGGTGGATGGAGCGGGCGTAGGAATCATTCAGACGTGTCCCGCCAGCGCCTACGGATATTGGCCTTCCGAACTGGGGCTTGACGAGGCGATCATCATCGATGGTCTCTTCGGTGCCGCCGAAGCACTTGGGCGTGGGCACGCGACGGCGGCGTTGCAGGTCCTTGCCCGGAGCCTCCTTAGGCCGGGGGGCGAGCAGAGCGTCATTGCGGCCTGCACTGCCCGGGCAAACCATCGCACCCGACGGCTACTTGAACGGGCCGGGTTCTGCCTCGTGTTCGAGGGCGACCTCGTTCGTGACGGATTCCAGGCGCAGTGCGTCTACACACTGCGCGGTGTCCAACCCGACGACGGGTTCCGAAACCCGGACGAGACGGCCGATCGTTCGGACGAGCGCACGGTTCAGGAGTCGTCCCCATAGGGCCACCGACCGCGTACCGCACAACCGTTGTCACCGAGACGTCGTCTCGACCGCGTCGTACCGGAACGCTCAAGTCAGGATCTCGACATCGTCGCCGTCTTCGAGCACTCGTGCGGGACCGACCCGCTCGCCGGGAAAGTGCGCCGACGGACCCCACAGAAGCGCGGCCTTGCAGCTGTCCGCGAGGTCGTTGTGGATGGCGCGAGCAACGTCGGTGACGGTCACCGGTGGCTTCAGTGCGAGCGGGTCGGTAGCCGCACGCTCGCCGTCTCGTCGCAGGCCGATCCGCACCAGGCCGGTGAGTCGCCATACCCGCTCGCGGAACTCG